>CBIHMX010000090.1:0-8140 GCA_966211115.1 uncultured Gemmatimonadaceae bacterium
GCTCGACTCGAAAATCTCGGCCACCAGGCCACTGCGGTTCTTCGGCTACGGCATCGTCGTGGGCCACGGCGCAAAACTGCCCGTACGCCTGCAGACCGAGGTGATGGACCTGCTCGAGGAATGGGGAGTGCCGGTTGCCCCGCATCGGTTGCATTGCAGGTCGCTGGCCGAGGTAATGACCTGGGCGCACAAACTCGAACACGAACTGCGTGCCGACCTCAATTTCGCGATCGATGGCGGCGTGGTGAAGGTCAACGAGATCGCGCTGCAGCAGGATCTCGGCGTCATTGGTGGCCGCGAGCCGCGCTGGGCCATCGCCCGGAAATTTGCGCCCGACATCGCCGAGACCACGCTACTCGAGATCAGGGTCAACGTGGGGCGGACGGGTGCGCTCAATCCGTACGCCGTGCTCGAGCCCGTGGAGATCGGTGGCACGACCGTCACCTATGCCACCCTGCATAACGAGGACCTGATCGTCCGGAAGGACCTGCGCCTCGGTGATCGCGTGCAGGTCAAGCGGGCGGGGGAAGTCATTCCGCAGTTGATCGGGCCCGTTCCTGAAAAGCGCACCGGGAAGGAGAAATCCTGGCGCATGCCGGCGGCGTGTCCGGTCTGCGGCACACCGGTCGTCCGCGACGAAGGCGATGCGATGCACTTCTGCCCGAACGCCGCCTGTCCGGGCCGGCGGCTCGAAGCCATTCGTCACTTTGCCTCGAAAGGCGCGATGGACATCCGCGGCCTGGGCGAGATGCGCGTCGCCCAGTTGGTGGAAGCTGGACTGGTCAACGACGTGGCCGATCTTTACGACCTCACGTCCGCCACGCTGATGACGGTCGAGGGGTTCGCCATGAAAAGCGCTGAGCAACTCGTGGCGGCAATCGATGCCTCACGCGCGCAGCCGCTCTCGCGATTGCTGTTCGGTCTTGGCATCCGGCATGTGGGGGCCACTGCCGCGGAGATCCTCGCGCGGGAGTTTCACACGATGGAAGCGCTTCGCAATGCCTCCGAAGCGCGCATCGGTTCGGTGCACGGCATCGGCGATGTTATCGCTGCGTCCGTAGCCGAGTATTTTCATGACGCCACCAGCCAGCGGCTGATCGACCGACTGGAAGTGAGGCAGCTCACATTCCGGGAGCCGCAGACGGTCGCCACCGACGGTGCCCTGCGCGGCTCGACGGTCGTCATTACTGGAACGCTACCGACACTCAGCCGGCAACAGGCGACTACCTTGATTGAGCAGAATGGTGGTCGCGTGACCGACAGTGTGTCGAAGAAAACCAGTTTCGTGCTGGCCGGTGAATCGCCAGGCAGCAAGATCGAGAAGGCCCGAAGTCTCGGCGTGGAAGTGATCGACGAATCGGAACTGCACCGACGCCTCAAGTAACCGGGGAAGAACATGGTCGTGACGACGGAACGCCAGCGCGAAATGCTCACCGTGACGCGTGCCTCGCTGCTGTCACTTCGCGCGGCATTGCTTCGCGGAGGAGATGCCAACGCTGCCGTGACGCTGCAGGAAGCGGGATACGCCGGCGGCACGGCGCTGTTCGAATCGTTCCGGGACTGGCTGGCGGAACGATCCGACATCGCGATCGAAGACCTCGACGTCGAAGCGTTCCAGCATCGCGCGTCGGAGTACTTCAGCGAGACCGGCTGGGGCACGCTGCATGTCGGCAGCCTCGAAGACGTCGTCGCCACGCTCGATTCCCCCGACTGGGGTGAATGCGACACGACCCTCGGTACCCAACAGCCCTCGTGCCACCTGACCACCGGCATGTTCGCCGACCTGTTCGGCCGCCTGGCTGGCTCGCCTGTGGCCGTGCTGGAAGTCGAGTGCCGGTCAGCCGGTCATGAACGCTGTCGCTTCCTGGTCGGCAGCCCCGACGTCATGGACGCGGTGTACGAAGAAATGGGACGGGGGACGGAGTACGAAGCAGCCGTCCACGCACAAGCGCCCTGAACTCAGGGCTCGCCGGCCTGATACTTCGGGTTAGGCACGAGATCTCCGTCCACGAGAATCTCCCGATCCCACGGCAGGACGATCGCGCTTTCCGTTTCCAGCCCGTGGAAGTCGGGTTCGTAAGACCCCGTTCGGAACGAAACGGCAGTCCGCACTTCACGCGCGCCGGCGTTTACGAGCGCGGCCACCGCCAACCGTAGCGTGTCCCCGCTGTCGCAGGTTTCGTCGACGATCAGCACGCGCCGTCCGCCGACCTCCTGAGGCGCGGCGCCGAGGACAGCCGGTGTCTGGCGGATCGGCGTACTGTCCGTGCGCCGTGAAATCAGGATCGAGCGAAAATCGCGATCGAGAATGGCCGCAATCACGGCACCCGGGATGACACCGGCCGTCGCTATACCGACAACGATTTCCGGGTCGTACGACCGCGCGACTTTCAGCGCCAGGGCGCGGGACAGCTCGCCGAAAAGCGGCCATTCCACCTGGAAGTAACCCTTGGTCGAATCAGCCTTGTATTTGCGCGGCATGCAGGGGGGTCATGGAAGGCGCCGGATGCTGTCGCAAGCTATCGCGCCGGGCAATCGCTGTTAATCCCTTGCACTTTGCCCTTCGTGCTCATCACTGCTTTGCGCTCGGCAGTTCTCTCATTACCTTCGGATCGATCGCGCCCGTGCACGCGCTGCGTGCGCTTCGCCACACGGCCCAAGCCGAGTTGGAACAAAACGCATGTCGTGGATAAGCCGCCTCTTCGGCGGCAGATCTGAGCAGGAACTCAAGCCGCAGCGCCTCGACTATCTCAACGAGGCGCTGTCGCTGGAGCGACAGGGTGACTTTGACGCCGCCATCACCTCGTACCGGCTCGCCCTGCGCCAGAAGCCTGACGACACCAAGGCCCTCCAGAATCTGGCCATCACGCTGACGCGCGTGGGCCGCTTCGAGGAGGCCATCAAGGCGTATCGTCAGGCGCTGACCCTCAAGCCGGCGCTCTCGGGTCCACACTACGGGCTGGCATTCCTGCACGTCAGGCGCGGTGAGCGTGATGCCGCTATCCAGCATCTCGAGGCCTTCCTGGCCGCTCCTCCGTCGGGCGGCGAACCGGAGCGCTGGATCGAACACGCCCGGACCACCCTGGCGACCCTCAAGTCACCCGACGACGCCGAACTTGGCGACCAGGACCTGCCGCCCCACGAGCTATAGCGTGGGGCGCGTCCTCGCGGTCGTGAGCCAGAAGGGTGGTGTCGGAAAGACCACAACGTCGGTGAACCTTGCGGCTGCGTTCGCTCGCCGCGGCCTCAAGACGCTGCTCGTGGATGTCGATCCGCAGGGTGCTGTGCGTTACGGGGCCGGGTTGCGTCGCGGTCACGCCGCCTATGGGTTTGCCGATTACCTCGCCGGCTCGCGATCGCTGCGCGAAGTCCTGCTCCCCACGTCCCTGCCCTGGCTCCGCGTGATACTCGCGGGCAGCGTGACGGACGAGGCGGACCACACGCAGTACATCAAGCTGGTCGAGAGTACAAACCTCGTGCACGAGCTGCTAATGATGGCGCGTGAACGGTGCGACATCGTGGTCGTGGATACGCCACCGGGTCTTGGACCAATCGTGCAGCGCGTCCTGCAGTCGAGCGACCGGGCGATCGTGCCGTTGCAGAGCGAGCCGCTCGCGCTACAGACAACTCCACAGATCCTCCGGGGTATCCAGGAGGTCATCGCGTCGAATGAAGGACTGACCCTCGACGGCATCCTCCTGACGATGCACGACCCGTCGAACCCCGCTTCCGAAAGAATTGCCCAGTACGTGCGCTCACACCTTCCGGCCAACATGCTCTTCGACCAGTCGATCCCGCGCACCGTCGCCGCGGTCGACGCCTTCGCGGCCGGCCAGCCGGTAGTCCTGCGCACACCTTCCGACGCCGCTGCCCAGGCGTACGTCAACCTCGCGACCATCCTGTCGGAACGACTCCGGTGAGACGCGCTGCTCGTGACGGGTGACTCGTGATGCGGCGCATCGAACGCGGCGTCCTCGCACTCCTGTCGTTGATCGCTGTCGCCTGCATCGACCTCTCGACCGACCCGGATGAAATCGTCGCGATCGAGTTCGGGGACCTGCCATGGCCGTCGATCGTTGCGGGCGATACGCTGCGTGATGCGTCGGGAGCCATAGCGCCGCTGATGGCCAGGTTGTTCGACGGCAATGGCGATCCCGCCGACGGTCCCGTCGAGTTTCTGGTGCAGGAACCCGGGCTTCGTATCGTGAACGGCAACATGCTCGTTGCCGAAGCCACGGCGACGGGACCGATCGGCATCATCGCGTCGACGACCGGCATCCAGAGCGTACCGACCACGATTAACGTCGTGCCGAAACCGGACTCCCTGGCCGTGGAAGGAACCATCACACCGCTCGAATGGGTGGTTCCCGACGACCCGGCCCTGAACACGTCTCAGCCGCTGACGGTCAAGCTGCTGTCCAACACGACCGCCACACCAGCTCCGGTTCCGTCGTGGGTCGTTCGATTTCAGCTCGAAGCCGGCGGCCGGATAATTCCTGAAAACGATACCACGCAGATCTGGCTTGTGGGTGACAACGGTCGGCCGGCATCTGCGGACACCACGGACGGCGGCGGCTTGGCCTCACGACGGGTACGGCTTCGCGTTGCACCCGGGCTTACCCCGCCCGACTCGGCCGTAATTACGGTTACCGCGTCGTATAACGGAGCGCCGTTGATTGGCTCGCCCCTCGTCCTCGTTCTTCCGCTCGTCCCGCGCTGAGCGGAGATTCCGCGCAGCGGTAGCAGGTGGCGATGGCGGAAGCACACGACCACTTTCCAACTCAATGTCTCAGTCGACGTACGCGCGCGGTGCGGGTGATCGACCACCTCCGGGGACGCTGAACGAACTGTTCTTCACGTCTGCGCGGAAGTGGAACAAGCCTGACGCCCTGCTCGTTCGCGTCGACGGCAAGTGGCAACCGATTTCGCACGCCACGATGCTCGAGCGCGTTCGCCGCATCGCGTTCGGCCTTGCGTCGCTGGGCATCGAACGAGGCGACCGCGTCGCGATCCTGTCTGAGAACAGGCCGGAATGGGCGTTCGCCGATTACGCTTGCCTGACGGCCGGCTTTGCCGATGTGCCGATTTATGGCACGCTGCCGGCGGAGCAGATTCCGCACCTCCTGGAAGACAGCGGCGCTGTGGCGATTTTTGTCTCGAACGTCGCACAAGCCGGGAAGATCGCCAGCATCCGGCGCCGCTGTCCGAAGCTGCGCCATGTGATCGCCTTCGACGCCAACGCGAAGCATAACGCGGACGTGACGCTTCGTGACCTCGAGGCGCGTGGCACTGCCGCGGACACGCCGGAGCGTGCGGCCGAGTACGAACGCGCGGCGCTGGCGGTGTCGCCTGACGATATCGCCACGATCATCTACACATCGGGCACGACGGGGGCGCCCAAGGGCGTGATGCTGTCGCATGACAACATTCGTTCCAACGTCGAAGGCGCCTGCCGCCTGGTACAGATCGAGAACGACACGGCGCTCTCGTTTCTGCCGCTGAGTCACATCTTCGAGCGGATGGGTGATTACTGGTTCTTCATCACCGGGACCACGATTGCCTATGTAGACAGCTTCGACCTTGTCCCGCAGGCGATGCTGGAGGTGCGTCCGACCATCGCCATGTCGGTGCCTCGACTCTACGAAAAGATGTATGCGCGGGTGCTCGAGAACGCGCTCTCGGGCGGAGCGGTCAAGAAGAGGATTTTCTTCTGGGCGCGGTCCGTTGCTGATCGCTGGGCCGACCAGAAACTCGCCGGCCGCGAACCGGGCGGGCTGCTGGCGTTGCAGTACGCGCTGGCGCAGAAGCTGGTGTTCTCGAAGCTGAAGGCGCGCACGGGCGGGCGGATGCGATTTTTCGTTTCCGGTGGTGCACCGCTCGCGCCGGAAATCAACAAGTTCTTCTATGCGGCCGGCCTGACGATCCTCGAGGGGTATGGGCTCACCGAGACCTCGCCGGTGATCGGGGTGAACACGCCGGACAACTTCCGCATCGGCACGATCGGGAAGCCGATCGACGGCGTCGAGGTGAAGGTTGCGCCCGATGGCGAGCTCCTCACGCGGGGGCCGCACGTCATGAAGGGCTACTTCAACAATCCCGACGCGACCGCCGAAGCGATCGACAGCGACGGCTGGTTCCACACCGGTGACATCGGCGTGATCGAGGATGGGTTCATCCGGATCACGGACCGGAAGAAGGACCTCATCGTCACCGCCGGCGGCAAGAACATCGCGCCGCAGCCGATCGAGAACATGGTGAAGACGAACAAGTTCGTGTCGCAGGCGGTGGTGATCGGCGATCGCCGGAAGTTCACGGTCCTGCTCATCGTGCCGAATTTCGAGCAAGTCGAAAAATGGGCGAAGCAGCGGAACATGATCTGGACCGACCGCTCGCAGCTCCTGGCGATGCCGGCCGTGCAGCAGATGGTGGAACAGGAGGTGCGGTCGAAGCTGACCGGGCTGGCACCGTTCGAGATGCCGAAGAAGATTGCGTTGTTAGGCAGCGACTTCTCGGTGGAGAGCGGCGAGCTGACGCCCACGCTCAAGGTAAAGCGGCGGGTGATCGAGAAGAACTACAAGTCGCTGATCGATTCCCTGTACACCGCCACGGATCCGGCGCTGGTGAGTGTGCGAGTGTAAGGCGATGGATTGCATTGAACCCGGGAGTTTCTCGTAGATTGCGGCAGCCAAAAAAAGAGCGCCCGGGTAACCGGGCGCCCTCTTTTTCCTGGTTTACTGCTCAGTTGGTGACGGCAATTTCATCGCCGCAGTGCGGCCAGCCTTCGACTTCGCCTTCGTTGAAGCCGGCGAGAATGCCGGTCAGGGTGCTGATCTGGGTCTGGGTCAAAGTCGTTGTGATGTTGAGGCCAGTGGCGTCGGTGCCAGCCTGAGCATCGAGAATCGCCTGTTCGACAGCGTCGGGGCCATCGGCAGCGCCCATGTTCAGCATGGCGGCCAGCAACTGCTGGTAAAGATTGAGCAGGTTGTTCTTGCCAACCCACGTGACGTCCCCCGGGTTGCCAGGGGTGGCGGCGAAGATGGCCCGTGCCTCGTCAGCGGTGAGGCCATCGACGGCAACAACCGTCGGGGCGCCGTTCTTGTTCTGGTACCAGCCCTTCGTGTACGTGCACCCCTCATCCGGCGGAGCGGTGAAGTCGTTCGTGAACGTCACCGTACGGGCCATATCGCCGTTGACGAAGGCCGTCGCCTGTCCCGGCGTGTTGGTGCCGTCATCGTCAGCCAGACTGCCCACCGGATAGCCGCCGTTCCCTCCGTTGAAGATGAACTGCGACACGTGCTGCACGATGTCGATGCCCACCAAGGCCCAGTTGGCCTGATCGACTTCCGTGATCTCCACCTTGTCGAAACTCGTGTTGCCAGAAATACTCGAGGAGAACACGGGTACCAGGCCGCAATCCGTTCCGCCGCCGGCGCCCAGGGTCCTCGTCACCTGCGTTGCAGCGGCATCGTTGACTGACACGTCGAACGTAAACGAACCCGCATCGTCGCCGGTCTTGCAGAGAATTACGTCTCCGTCCGTCACGCCCGCGGGATACGTACCGCCATTCTGAAAGTCGATCTGGTTCGTGGTCACGGTCAATGAGACACCGTTCGGAACCAGTGTTCGGTTCGGGCCCGCGGGATCGGCGCAGGCGACCGCGAACAATGTGAGCGCTGCAAGTGCCAGATGCTTCTTCATCGTCTCTCCTCACTAGTGGTTGGGTGCTACAGCTGCCTTCGAAACGATCCCCGTACAGCCGCCCCTTCGCGAGGTCGTGTCGTTCACACTCGTACTACAAATGGCGCGTCATCGAAGAAGAAAGCAAGCGTGCTTCGAAACGGTTCCATAGCGAGAGAGCCGTCGTGAGCGAGCCCCGCCATGGCAACGCGACATTCCTCATAACTTGAATCGGAACAACCAACTAGCCGACAACTGCGAGCAAATCAAAGTGCCCAGACCTTTCGGCCTGGGCACCTCGAAGATTGGTTTGTACTAAGAATCAGTTGAGCGGGCAACCCTGTTCGTTGAAATTCGCGAGCAGGTTCTTCTTCGCCTCGATCAGGCTCGCATTGTTGTAGGCCGCGAGGACCGCTGCCTGCACGTCGGCGACCGTCAGGTCGTAGTCGACACCGCCGCTGGC
>CBIHMX010000091.1:0-8125 GCA_966211115.1 uncultured Gemmatimonadaceae bacterium
AGATCTTCGAGACCACCGACACACTTCCGCGCGACACACCGACCGGTTTCGGCTCATGGGTCGACCTGCATGGCGTCACGATCCGCGACGGGACCCTGATCGTCCATCAGCCGTACGTTGGTGACGAGCCAGTCACCCGCACCGTAGGCGACAGTACGTCGACGGCATTCGCTGGAGAGACTCGCCTGCGCGTCGAACGGGTCGGCTACGGCCTCCGGCAAACGATGGAATTCCGGGACATCGACGCGCGGATTCCACGTCTCGTGTGGGCGCATCCTGACAGCTCTGCCATCGCGTTTCGCGTTGCGGAGCTGAGCATGCAGGCGACGCCGCTACGCGCGCCGGACGTGGTGATTCGCGAGTTCGCGGGAGACGTACGGATCGTCGAGGACACCGTATCGGTCAGTGACGTCGAGCTGAAACTGCCCGAGTCGACCATCGCCGGGGCGCTCTCCTATCACGTTTCGGCGGGTGAACTCGACCTCGACATCGAGAGCGATTCGCTCTCGTTCGCCGACATCCGCAGCATCCACCCCGCCATGCCGGAGCGCGGGGGTGGTCGCATCAACCTGACGGCGACGATCCGTGACACCGGCACGTCCGTCTACGAATTCAGCAATGCGCGACTTCGCGTCGACGAAACCCGCATTGCCGGCCGACTCGGCGTGGCGATCAATCCCGATCGCATCGAGCTGCGCGAAGCGGACCTGCGGCTGACCCGGTTCACGACTGACCTCGTCGAGGAGCTGCTGCCGGGGTTCCAGTCTCGCATTCCCGGTTCGTATACGGGCACGGCGCGTCTCTCCGGACCGCCGACCGCGTTGCGCGCGGACGTGAACGGCACGTTCGACGCCGACCGTCATGCGCCCTTCAAGCTCACGGCCCGGGGCGGGATCGGCACAGGGAGGTACACGACGGCCGAAAACCTCCGCATCACGCTGCGCGAACTGCCGGTCACCCTGGCCCGGGAATTCGCCCCCGATCTGCCGTTAGGCGGTACCGTCAACGTGGATGCCGTGGTCTCCGGATCGACCGCGTCGCGATTCAACGGCGCCGCGACCATTCGCCATTACGAGGACGGGCATACGTCGACGCTCGTGGCCGAGGGATCCGTCGCGCCCGCGGACAGCATGCGCATGGATCTCGACGTGCGCCTGACGCCACTCTCCCTCGAGCTGGTGCAGCGATTCAAGCCGGACATGGATCTCCGCGGTGAAGTGCGCGGAACGGGCAAGGTCGCCGGCACCCTGTCCAACCTGCGCTCCACGCTGGCCCTGGAACTACCGGCGGGCAGCCTTGGCGTCGAGGGCACGTTCGACGTTGCTTCAGCGGATCGGCGGTACCAGGCGACCGTTCGGCTGTTCGGCATCGACGTGCAGGCGATGGCGCCATCGTTGCCGCAGACGGACCTGAACGGCGTCGCCACCATCGACGGACACGGCACGACGCCCGCGACCATGGACGCCAGGGTCACCCTCCGACTGCGGGACTTCGTGTTCGACAGCACCCGCGTGGGTGAAGCGGTAGCCGTTGCGACCGCGCGTGATGGAGTGCTTCACGTGGATTCGCTTCGCGCGCGCACGGCATTCGGTGTCGTGACCGCCAACGGCACGTTTGGACTGGTCGCAGGAAAGGAAGGAACGCTCGACTATGGCATCGAGCTCACGTCCGTCGCCGGCCTGGAGCGATGGATTTCGGTTCGTGATACGACGGTCATTCGAGCGCGGCCACTCGCCGGGTTTCGCGCCGCCCGCCGCGCGCGGCTCGACTCCCTGCGTTCCGTCGGTGACACGGCCAGCATCGCGGCGATCCTTGCCCGCCGGGCGGATCGACGCCGGACACCCGTCAGACTCCCCGCGGTACTCGTGTCGGATTCGGTGGCGCGCGATTCCCTTGCCGGCGCGGTCTCGGTAACCGGCACGCTGCAGGGTGGAATTCCGCGCTTCTCGGCTCGCGGCAAGGCGAACATCACGCATCTCGTGTATGGCGGCACCGAGGTCGGGAACGGCTCGGTCGATTTCACCTGGGCCGATATCCGGACGCCGGATGTCCTCCTGACCGCCGAAGCCGGCGTCGACTCGCTGCGCGTGAGCGGGTTTGCCTTCGACAGCACCCACGTGCGCGGCACCTACCGTGGCGGGAGCGGAGACGTGAACGTCTCCATCTACCCCGGCGACACGGCCGTCTACCAGTTGCGGGCTCGTTATGCAGTGCGGGCGAACGAGGGTGAAGTCACGCTGCAGGACGTCAACCTCCAGCTGGATTCCGTGACCTGGCGCTCGACGCATGCCAGCACCGTAGCCTGGAAGGGACTCGGCCTAACGATCGACTCCCTCGAGCTGCGTTCGGGCGAAGGGGCCGGCCGGGGGCGCATTTTCGTCAACGGCGAACTTCCCGACCGGGATCCGGGGCGTCTCGAAATACGCGTCGACAGCCTGCGCCTGGCACCGTGGATTACGCTCCTGCAGAGCACGGTGCCGGTCGACGGCATCGCCTCATTCTCGGCCGACCTCGAGGGAACGCGGACGTCGCTCCGGATCAACGGGTCGGCGGGGATGCGGGCCCCCACGTACGCGAATCGTGCTTTCCCGGAGTTCCAGACCCGGTTCAACTATGCTGACCGCCGCCTGGCATTCGACGGCGATCTCCGGAACGTCACCGGAGGAGTCCTGGCGCGGTTGAGCGGGGAGCTGCCGGTCGACCTGTCGTTAGGCGATTCGATCGTCGACCGGAAGGTGGCCGGCGAGCTCTCCGTGGTCCTCGAGGGTGACAGCATCCCCCTGGGCCCGCTGGCGCAGTTTGTCGATGAGTTCTCGGTCGTGACCGGACACGCGAGCGGCCGGGTCGCGCTGCGCGGAACGTGGGAGCGCCTGCGCTACGAGGGTGACGTGGCCCTTGACATGCCGCAACTGGGCTTCCGGAGCCTGGGGGTGACCGTGGTCAACACGCGCGGGCGCGCGTTCATGTACGAGGACCGGCTCGTCATCGACTCGCTGGTCGGCTACAGCGGTGGCCCGTTGCGGGCGCGCGGCGCCGTGCTCCTGGCGAACCCGCAGCGGCCGATCCTCGACGTCGACATCGTGGCCGACGAAACGCGTGTCCTCGACAACTATCAGGGTGAACTGGTGGTGACGTCGACCCTCGCCTTCCGCGGCCCGATCGATACGCTCGCCGTTGGTGGCACGATCGATGTCGTGCAGGGGATCCTCCTGATCCCGGATCCGGAGCAGTTCAACCTGATCAACACCGGGGATCCGACCGTGTTCGCCGTGGTCGATACGGCGCTGGCCCGCGAGCTCGAGATTGCGCCGCCAAGTCCTGTCCTGCAGAACGCGAACGTGAACGTCCGCGTGCGGGTGATGCGGGGGACATGGGCCCGCTCCCGCGAGGCCAACGTCGAGATGTACGGTGACCTGGCCATCGAACGCGCCACCGGTGACGAGGAATTGCGCGTGACCGGCGCACTCTACTCGGACTACGGCGACTACGAGCTTTATGGAAGGCGCTTTCGCGTGAGCCAGGGATCGGCGCGCTTCACCGGTCCGATGGCGAATCCGGTGTTGCAGCTCGTCGCGCTCCACGAGGTCCGCCAGGCGGGGCGCGCGCCATTCGACATCCAGGTCACCATCGGCGGGACGCTCGAACGGCCTAACGTGACGCTCAGCAGCAATGCCCAGCCGACGCTCAACCAGTCGGACCTCATCTCGTTCCTCGCCTTCGGGCAGTCGTCGACGTCATTGCTGCAGTTCGAGGGCTCGGGCTTCGAGGGCGGCGGACTCTCCGGGTCGTCGCTGGCCGGGAATGTTGCCAGCCTGGCCACCCGCCAGCTCGGCAGCGTCGCGCTGGGCGCCCTGCTGACCGAGGTCGAGTCCGACCTGGCCGAGCGCACGGCGTTCGACGTCCTGAACATCCGGCCGGCCGACCTGCCGCCCGGCCTGTCGTTGGGCGCGTTAGGCACGGTCGCCCGCGGCACGCAGATCGAGGTCGGCAAGTACCTGGACCGGAATACCTTCTTCGTGGGCCAGATCCGCCCGACCCTCGCCGTTCCCGGTGCAACGCTCGAGCGCCGCTTCGGCACGCAATGGCGGCTCCGGACCAGCCTCGAGACCCGGTATCACCCGGTGCAGCCTTCGCTGACCAGTGGCCTGCAGCCGAAGATGCACCAGGTTATCGGCGCCCTCATCCGGTGGACCCGAAGTTGGTAGGCCGCGGCGTCTTCGACTTCCTGAAGCGCATCGTGAAGGATTTCAGCGAAGACGAATGCTCGGTGCGCGCGGCGGCACTCGCCTATTACACGGTCTTCGCCCTTCCGCCGATGCTCATCCTGCTGACGATGGTCGTCGGGGCATTCTGGGACCCGACCGAGGTGCAGGCATCGCTGGAAACACAGTTCTCGTCACTCATCGGGCCTGACGCGGGCCAGGCCATCCGTGACATGCTGCTTCACGCAAAACGTCCGGGCGCCGGGAGCGCCGTAGCGACGCTGCTCGGCCTGGGTGCCCTGCTGTTCGGATCGCTCGGGGCGTTCATGCAACTGCAGGGTGCCCTGAACCGGGCCTGGGAAGTGAAGCCGGATCCGAAGCAGGGCGGCATCCGCCGTTTCATCGCCAAGCGCGTGCTGTCAGCAGGAATGATCCTGGCCGTGGCTTTTCTTTTGACCGTGTCGCTGGCGGTATCGGCGTTGTTGAGTGCGTTAGGCGCCAGGATGACGTTCATCCCCGAGCCGGCGCTCCATGCCATGGACATCACACTGTCTTTCACCGTCATCACGGTGCTTTTTGCGGCGATTTTCCGTTTCCTCCCTGATGCCGAGGTTGCGTGGGGAGATGTCTGGCTCGGCGCGCTGGTCACGTCGATACTGTTCGTCGTCGGCAAGTTCGTCATCGGCTTCTACCTCGGGCGGAGCGCGCCGGGTGATGCGTACGGCGCCGCCAGCGCTCTGGCGATCATTCTCGTCTGGATCTACTACGGCGGCATGATCGTCCTGTTCGGCGCCGAGTTCACCCAGGCCTGGGCGGAACGCCGGGGCGTGCGGAAACGTCCGGAAGAGGGCGCGGTGCACGTCGAGCACCACGAAGTGGCGACGGAAACTCGCTAGGTGTCAGGTGATGTCCATCCGGCGCAACCGCCGGATGTACAGGAACAGGAATCCGCCAACGATTGCCGCCGCGATGATCGAGACCGGGATCAGGCCAAGGTGATTCCCGTTCTCGAACCGGCGCGCGTCGAACCCGTGCATCAGGTCGATCGAGAAGTACCGTATGCTGAGAAGCCGCACCCCGGCGACGAAGCGCGCGAAAAGGCCTTCCCAGAGCACGATGTAGAGGAGCCCGATCCCGATGGCTTGGGTACTGACCAGGCCGAGCCACGTGAAAACCGACGCGTACATCGCGACACCCAATAGCGATGCGCCGACGACGGCCAGCGTGGCCCTGGTGTCGGCGAGGAACGCGATGTGGGTCGTGAAGAACGTGCTCGCGGCGATGAACGGACTGGCAATCGTGATGATCGCCAGCAGCTTCGGCAGCGCGATCTGCCAGCGCGGGACCGGTGCCAGCGTGAGGTTGGCGATCGTCCGGTCTTCGATTTCATTGGCGAAGGCGGCGGCGCCGATCGCCAGCACCACGAGCGGGAGGATGGACCCCGCCAGCATCGAACTCAACACCACGTTCTCGAATTCGGTGACCGTGGGCGCATCCGGTTGACTGAGCGCCAGGATCGACATGAGCACCGGCAACGTCGCCAGTGTCGCCATGATCAGTAGCCGCCAGCGTCCGGTGAGCTGCCGAAGAGTCAGCAAATAGACTGCGCCCATGTCGTTCAGCCCTCCACCAGGTAGCCGAACACGCTCTCGAGCGAATCGTCGAGCGGTTCGACGCGCAAGAGACGGATCTGCGCGGACTGGGCCAATCGGGGAAGCTCGACCTGCAGGTCGAGTACGTTCCGGCTGAGCACGACCAGGGCGCCATCGGGATCGACGTGTACGGCGTCGACAGACCCGAGGCCAACAATGCCGGACGCCAGCCGGCGTGGGTCATCACACATCACTCGCACGTGGTACGGACGCTGGTTGAGGGCGGCGCGGATAGCCCGGAACCCGCCTGACGCGGCGAGCTTGCCGTTGACGATGAGCAACACGGTTTCCGCCAGTTGCTCGACTTCTTCCAGGATGTGCGAGGACAGCACGATCGTGCGCCCCTGTGCCGCCAGGGTTCGCAACAGGGTCTGGAACTGCACGCGCTGGCGCGGGTCGGCGCCGTTCAGCGGCTCGTCGAGGATCAGCAAGTCGGGATCGTGGACCAGCGTGGCGGCCAGTCGCATCCGCTGGCGCATGCCGCGCGAATACGTGTCCATCGGGCGATGCTGCGCATCGGCCAGGTCAACCAGTCCGATCGCCTTGTCGACGGCTGTTTCAAGGTTCTGCACGTTCCGCAGTCGCCCCATCATGCGCACGAACTCGCGGCCCTTCATGAATCCGTACACCGTCTCGTGCTCCGACATCACGCCGATCCGGCGGTAGAGCGGGGGATTGTCGCGCACCGGCTCCCCGAACACGGTGATGGTCCCGTTCGAGGTCTCGGCGAGTCCGGTCATCATGCGCAGCAGCGTCGTCTTGCCGGCGCCGTTAGGCCCCAGCAACCCGGTGATGCCGGGATGGATGTCGAACGTCACGTCGCTCACGGCGACCACGCTGCCGAACCAGCGCGACACGCCGTCGACACGAATTACCGGCACCGTCATGGTGTGAGCCTCCGGTAGCGCCACCACAACATGCCGGTCGACAGGAACGTCCAGAGGAAATACCAGGACACCAGCGCGGTCGACCCGAACGCCCGCGCTGGGGCAGTTTCGGTGATCTCACCAGGTTCGCCGAAGATCACGTCGTTCACGTGCAAGGGAATGTTCAGGAGGCTGAACATCGAGATCCACTGGCCGACGATACCCTCGATCTCTTCCGCCAGGCCTATCGTGAACGGAGTGGAGATCAGGAACAGCCCCACCAGGAAGACCGAGGCGTAGGCGCGGCGCGTGGTGAATGACGCCGTCAACATGGCCAGGCTGGTCGCGTACGCCGCCATGGCGATGCCGGCAAGGAGAAACTTCGGGACATCGACCCAGTGGTTCTGCAGATACGCGAGCGGCACGCTGTCGCCCATCGCCAGGCCGAGGAACAGGATGACTTGCGGGAGCCAGGTGGCGAAGAGCGTCACCACCATGAATGCCGCCCAGCGCGACCAGAGATAGTCGGAACCGGTGACGGGCCGCACGAGGTACAGGTTGATGGTCCCTTCGCGCCGATCCCGGCACAGCAGTTCCGGTGCGACGATAGCGGCGAACACAAAGAGGATACTCGCGACGATCCCGTAGTAGTCACCGTGCGAGGGAAGCTGCTGCGCGGCTCCAGGTCCGGCGATCCGTTCGGCGGCCCCGGCGACCATCGCCATGATCAGGCCGATAAAGGCGAGGATGCCGATGAACAACCAGGGTAGAATCTTTGCCCTCGGCCCACGACCAAGACCAAGCGCGATGCGTATTCCATCCTTGAAGATCGCGGTGCGCGATCGGCCGCGACCTTCCCGGGTGCCGGTATAGTTGCGGTAGCCGATGTCGAATACCGTTCCGGTACTGCCGCCACTATTGGTGGCTGCCTGACGAGCGACCTCGGTAGTCATGTGCGTTCGAAGAGCTCGGTCAGGGCGCGCCGTCGCGGCGCCATGCGCCGCAACGGCGCCTGCGATTCCACCAGCGCATCGCGAATGTGGTCGTACACGCTCTCGTCAGGCCCCTCGATCGTGAGTCCGCTGCCCTCGGTCGAGACGCCGACGCCGCGACGCTGCAACGCGCTGACGAGGGCGTCCCGGTTGGTGTCCACCTCGAGGTGTACCGTCTCTGTTTCACGGGTGAACTGGCCCACCTCGCCGGACTCCACGAGTCGTCCACCCTGGAGCACGATGATCCGGTCGCAGGTCCGCTCGACGTCGGCCATCAGGTGAGACGAAAACAGCACGCTGATGCCGAACTCGCGGTGGGTCTTGCGCACCAGCGTCAGCATCTCCTCTCGCCCGAGGGGATCGAGTCCCGCCGTCGGCTCGTCGAGGAATACGAACGCTGGATCGTGTACCAG
>CBIHMX010000092.1:0-8033 GCA_966211115.1 uncultured Gemmatimonadaceae bacterium
TCGGGTCGATAACGCAGCGTACCCCACGACGGTGGAAGGACTGCAGGCACTTCGCACGCGACCAGCGCAGGCAGTGACGGAGCTGATCTGGAAGGGTCCTTATCTCCGCAAGGAACTCCCTAACGATCCCTGGGGTCGGCCCTACGTCTACGTTTCTCCGGGAGTCGTGAATTCCGAGTCGTACGACCTGTACTCGCTCGGTCGTGACGGAAAGATCGGTGGCCTCGAAGAGGATGCCGACCTCACGTCATGGGGTGGGTCGGTCAAGTGACGACTCGGTCTTACCGATACCGCGCGTTCACGCGCGATGGCCAGCCTACGGCGGGGGTCATCGTCGCCGTGGACATGGAAGCCGCGACTCGCAAGCTCCGCGAGCAGGTGTCGTTCATCGAAAGCATCTCGCCGGCGCTGTGGCAATATCGACGCTCGACCGCAGCGACGGAGTTGGCCACTGGTCTGCGAATCTTCGCGACGCTGCTTCGATCCGGACTTCCTCTCAGCAAAGTCCTCGGAATCTTTGAAGAGGTTGCTCCACGTAGCTGGCGAGCTGCATGGCCGTCTATTCGCTCGCGCGTTCGGGAAGGTGGAAGCTTCTCCGAAGCTTTGCGGGAGTCCTCGCTGGGGATTCCGCGAGACGTTCTGGGAATCGTGGCCGCGGGAGATAACGGCGTTGGGCTCATCGACGCGGTCGAACGTGCCGCCACGGTCGCTGAAGGTCAGGCTCGAATCAGAAAAGCCATCAAAGGCGCACTCGCTTATCCGTTGCTGTTGCTGGCCGTGGGGCTTGTGACGTTCACCGTTCTCTTCACCACTGTCCTTCCACGATTCGCTTCCATCATCGCAGACCTGGGGCAACAACCACCGCCGCTCACGACTGTGTTGATCAACGTCGGAAGCTTTGCTCAGAATTCCGGATTCGTCATTCTGTGTCTCCTGGGTGGGATGGCACTCGCGTTTCAGGCTTGGGTCCGCACCGAAGGCGGTCTGCGGCGGTTTCACCAGTTCCTTCTTCAACTCCCTGCCGTCGGCTCGTTACGTCTGGCCTCGGCAACCTCGCGAACGCTTCACACACTTGCCGCCCTGATCGACAGCGGTGTGCCAGTCGCCACGGCGCTGGTACACGTCGCGCCGTCGTCGGGCGATGCGGAAGTCGGGGCGCGAATCCTCACGGGCCGAACGTCGATCACCCGTGGTGGATCAATTGCGACATCCCTTCTGGATGCCCACGCCATTACCGCGTCGGCGGCGCGATGTCTCAGGGCAGGCGAGGAAAGTGGAAGGTTGTCGGCACTGATGAGACATGCCGCCGAGCTCGAAAGCAGTCGTGTCGAGCAGATGTTGAAGACGCTCACGCGCCTGCTCGAGCCCGCGCTGATCCTTTTCTTCGGCTTGACGACGGCTGCCATCGCCATGGGTCTGCTGCAGGCGGTGTACGCGGTGCGACCATCATGAAGGCGCGTTCCGGATTCACGTTGATCGAGCTCCTGGTCGTCATAGCGATCATCGCCACCTGTGCCGTGGTGAGCGGGCTCGCACTCGAACGCGCGCTCCCGCGTGTAACCGCTACCTCGCCCGAAACCCGCATGGCCCAACTTCGGATCGAGGCCATTCAGCGAGGTCGCCCTCAAAGCACGGTACTCGACAGTTCCGGACGACGAGTGACCGCGATGCCTGACGGGCGCGTACTTGTCGACTCGCAGCCCATCCCAAGGTGACCAGGCCAATCCGACGCGGATTTGCGCTGATCGAGTCGGTCATATCGTTAGCCATCCTCGGGCTGGCTGGTATGGCTGCATCGTCGATCGTCGTACAGTCGTACGACAGCGTGCGTCGAGCGCAAGCGCGCGAGGCAGCTGTTCGCGCCGCGAGCTCCTTCATGGAAGCTGTCGCGTTATGGTCCGCTGCCGATCTCGATCGGCGGTTGGGAGAACGGGATCAAGGGCCGTGGCGGCTCAGGATCCAGAGAAGTGGAGCAGGCTTGTATGACGTGAGGTTGAGCGATTCCTCAAAGGTGTTGATTACAACCCGGCTGTTCCGTCCCTCTGTCAGCGCTCCATGACCATCCGCAGACGGAGTCGCCTGCCTAACGGATTCACGATTATCGAGATGATCGTAGCGCTGGCTGTCGCCGGGTTGATTGTCACGACTGGCCGGCTTCTGGTCGAGACCATTGGGCGTGGGGCGTCCGACCTGCTCAACAGTACCGCCAGCCTTGGCGGTGCCGCGAACGCCGAGGATCTCGTTCGCACGACGGTCAGCAGGTTGTCAGCCGCGGGCCGGGACGAACCGTTCGTAGGCACCGCGAAAGTGGCGCGCTTTGCTACGCACTGCTTGGTTGCCGGTGGGTGGCTCGAACAGTGCTCTGCGACGATCCGCGTGGACTCGTCGGCAAGCGGAGTCAGCGTAATCATGACATCTCCAGCGTTAGACCGCGTCATTCTGCGGAATCAACTGCGGTACGCCGCGTTGATGTTCCTCGAGTCGAGCGAGCGAGGTGGAGTCTGGCGCACTGAATGGTCGGGCACACGTACCGCGCCACTCGCCATCGGAGTTGATGTCGGATTGGACACGATGATCCTTCGAATAGGGTCGCGCGGATGAGGACACGCTGTGTTCGGCCGCGGAAGCGGAGAGGATTCGTTCTGTTGGTAGTCCTCTGGGTCACAACCGCCGTAGCCACCATTTCACTCGCTGCCGTGCTGATCGCACGACAAGAAATCGGCGCCGCCACGAACCGCGCCGCCATCATCGAAGCGACGTGGCGGGCCGAAGGTTGTGTCGAGACGATGATCATCGGGCTCCAGACTGCGTTGTGGGCGGATGCACCCGACACGCCAACTCTGCAGGCGCGCTGGAATGAACTTCGCACGCTCGTCAGGCACGCTATAGTCGTACCACCAGGGTGTTCTGCATCGGCCCGGGCTGACGGTGCCACTCGAAACATCAACGCCCTGAGCAGCGATCAGCTAATCCGGCTTCTCCTGAGCGCTGGGGTGAGTCATCGGTCCGCGTTCGCGGTCGTGGCCGCAATTCTGGACTGGCGCGATGACGACACGATTGCGCGTCCGGGTGGGGCTGAGTCAGCGTGGTACGCGGACAGGCTACTGGCGCACCCGAGGAATGGCGACGTTCGGGCCTCGGAGGAAATGCTCCTCATTCGCGGCCTCGCGGAAATCAGGGGAATCGATACGCTGCTTGGCGTGGACCGCCCGCCAGTCGTGTGGAGCCAGGCTCCGCTGCCCGTGTTGGCGAGCTTGCCGGGTATGTCGGTGGAGGCTGCTTCTATAGTAGCGCAGCATCGCCGCCGCGGGCAGCCAATCGTTGATCCGACCGCCTTGTTGCCCCTGCTCGCCGGCGAAGCGCGCGACTCGCTGGAGACTCATGCGGCGGAATTGTTGTCAATGACGACCGCCATTCCGGAATCGTGGACGCTTCGCGCGATTGCGCACGGTCAGCGCACTCCGGTCGACGCGATTCTCGATGTTCGAGTTGCTCTGGGGAACGATCGCCTCGCCGTGCTCGAACGAACGAGGCGTCCATGACGACAACTATCGGCATTTCCGTAGAAGCAAACGATGTGTTCGCGGTCGTTGTTACGCGCGGCCGAGCCACTCGTGCCGTACACTGTCCGCTCGACAGCTCAGTTGATCTTCGCGAGGCGCTCGTGACGGTATTGGCGTCGGTCGGCAAAACTGCAAAGGACACCGATACACGGATCGTGCTCGGCCCGACTCGCTGCCAGACCCGCGGGTTAGCGGACGTTCCCCTAACGGGTGATCGAAAGGCGCTCGACGCCGTGATCAGGAACCAGGCTGGCATGTTGTTCCGAAATGGCGCGGGCGGTGTCATAACGATCTCCCGAGAAAAGCGACCCGGTTGGGCAGAGTGCTTTGACGCGGCTACCGTCGACCTGATTACCGAAACATTGCGGGAGTTGCGGTTCGGGCTCCGCGCGATAGTCTCGGTTCCGACGGCGCTAGCGGTGCGAACGGGGACCGGATCGTTCGAGTGGAGCGATGGTGGAATCGTTATGCGCGGGGAATGTGACGGAGGGCGATTGATCCATCTCGATCGCGCATTCCATGCTCGCGAGACGACAACCGAGGCCGGCACCCCAGCGCAAGTGCGGGTCATCGACCCGAATCGGGAGCCGAGGCTCGCTCCGGCACTGGCCGCTGCCATGTCGAGACTTCCGTTCCCAATCGGGATCAACCCGCACAAAACTCGTCGCGCGCGCCCAGTACCGAGGTGGCGACTGCATGTCGCCAGCGCTGTTTTCGCTACTGCGTTAGTCGTTGCCTTGGTGAGTCCGTTTGCGGTGGTCGAGTTGATCCATTCCAGGGACGCTGCAGCGCTCGGCTCCATGGCGCCAGCCGTCCGCAGGGCGGAAGAGCGAAGACGCTCGCTCGCGAGCATCGAAACAACGCTTGCTGCGATCCGTGGCTTCGAGCATCGCACGCGAAACTGGGCCGCGCTCCTCGCGGAAGTGACTCACCTGCTGCCGCCTAACGCGACCATATCGCAGTTCCAGGCTGACAGCGCCGGTGGTCACTTGGTTGTGTTCAGCGATCGCGCAATGGACGTCCTCGTCGAGCTGGAATCGTCGGAGTCGTTCGTAACCTCCGTGCTGGACGGGGGAATCGGCCGCGAACGAATCGGCGAGCGTGACCTGGAAAAGGCCACCATTCGCTTTGAATTCGGTGGGCGAGCGCGATGAACGACACGTCGAGCGCCGCTCGGAACCGCCGAGCGATGAGACTTGGAATTGTCGTCATCGTCGGCATTCTCACGACGTCGAAGGGATTGCCGGTCTATCGGTCGTTGCTCGCGGAATCTGACGCCGAGATGCTGACTCAACGGGCGCGCCTCGAACAGGCGCAAGCGTTAATCGGTCAAGCCGCTGCCGACTCGGTCCAGTCGGTCGCGACGACACGGGAGCTCTCACTCAGAGAAAGCGGACTCTTTCAAGCTGCCAGCCTCGCCAGTGCTTCGGCGAACCTGAGCAATCTCGTCGCGGACGCCGCAGCCGATGCCGGTGTGTCCGCTGGACCGATGCAGGTGTCGCCCGACACGTCAGCGACTCGAGCGATCACGCGGATCTCGGTCTCCGGAAACGTCAAAGGAGATATCCGGCGTATTGCGGAGTTCTTGAACGCGCTCGCCGAGTCGCCGAAGTTGGTGCGCGTACGTGAGCTGACGATCTCTGCCCCGGACTTTCAAGCGTCGGGAGGAGTTCCTACGCAGTTGGACGTGTTCCTCGTCATCGACGCGCTGGCACTCGTGACCCGAACTGCGTCGTGATGCGTCGAGAGGTTCTTGAGCGTGCACTGTGGATTGCGACATGCGCCGTTGCGTGCACAGGCACCCTGGCGACGATGCGCCTCCGTCCGGAAGCAACGATCGCGCCGCGTGCGAGTACCGGGCGAGCAGCGTTCGCCGGAATCAGCACGGAACCGGATGGCGATAGCCTCGTTGCCATGATCATCAGCGCCAATCCGTTTCGCCTCGATAGGCGGGGCGTTGAAGCGACCGTAGTGGAGGTTGCTCCACCGGTTGTCGACACCGCCCCTCCGAAGCCCAGCGCGCCGGAACTCATGCTTCGCGGTACATTCGGCGGTCCGGTTTGGGAAGCGCTCGTCGAAGGCCTTCCTGGCGTTCGGGGTGCCGTCGTCGTAAAGGCGGGGCTCACCTTTGGCCCGTTTCTAATCGTGTCGGTAAAGAAGGACTCGCTCGTTGTGCGTTCAGGTGACCAGCAGTGGACTTACGGAGTGGTTGTCCCATGGAATTGAAGCGACTGGCTGTGCTAACCGGATTGTTGTTAGGCACCTATTTGACCTGTCCGCGTCGCGTGATTGCGCAGGCGGATAGTGCGATCGTCCAGTCGGGCGATAGCGTATCGATCCGTCTCGTGGACGCGGATCTGCGTGGCGCGATAATGTCCCTCGCGCGCTTCCTGGATCGCCCGGTGCTGATCGGGGGTGTTTCCGGGCAACGGATCACCCTCGAAACGCCGCGTGCGATTGCGCGCTCGGAGGTGCTCCCTCTCCTGAAGGGACTCCTGGAAAGTCAGAATCTCGACTTCTCCGAGGACACAACCGCCAAGGCATATCGCGTGCGCGGCCGGGACCAGGCATCGAACGGCGAGGGAAGGCCACCGAGCCTTCGAAGTCAAGGCGGTACCGTTCCGGAGCTCTTCGTGGTACGACTCAAGCATGCTCGCGCCACGGACGTTGCGGCCACGGTGAACGCACTGTATGGCCGGGCGGAAGCGTTAGGCGAGTTGGGCTCGGAACGCCGAACCCTGCCGGACCAGATACGGGATGCCGCGGTTCCTCCACCGGATAGTCCTCCGCCACCGGAAGCGGTACAACGTGTCGCCGGCCGCGCGGCGGCGTTGCGAGGGGAAGTTACGATCGTGCCCGATGCCGGAACGAATAGTCTCCTCATCCGTGCCAGTCGCGACGACTTTGCGCTCCTCGAAGCCGCCGTGCAGGAACTCGACATTCGTCCATTGCAGGTGTTGATCGAAGTGCTGATTGCCGAAGTCCGAAAGGACCGGACCTTCGCCCTTGGCTTGGAGACGAAGGTACCGGAGACTGCGATCCCCAACGGTGGCAAGGCCACTGCGTCAGCCAGTACCTCAGGACTCGGGCTTGGCGACTTCGTGCTCAAGGTCATGAGGGCCGGGGGTGTCGACGCGGAGCTCACGCTGCGTGCAGCAGCGGCGCGCGGTGACGTCCGTATCGTCAGCCGCCCAGTCGTACTCACCGCTAACAACCAGACCGCCGAGATCAACGTCGGCAGTCAGCGCCCCTTCATTCAGGTGTCGCGGTCACTTCCGACCGATGCGCCGCAGCGTGACCAGGTCGTGCAATACCGCGACGTGGGAACGAAGCTCTGGGTCAAGCCGACCATCAGCGGAGACGGTTACGTGATGCTCGTCGTGACGCAGGAGGTCAATGCCGCCACGAGCGAAACCGCATTCGATGCTCCCATCATTTCGACGCGATCGGTCTCAACGCAACTGCTTATCCGTGACTCGCAGACCGTGGTCCTTGGTGGCATCAGCGATCGACAGCGGGACGTCAACAGCGGCGGCGTGCCGATTCTCTCGCGAATTCCCCTTATCGGCGCGCTGTTCGGTCATCAATCCAGTCGGACGACGGAAACGGAATTGTTCCTCTTTCTCAAGCCCATCGTGATCCGGGACGATGACGATGCGGCTCGTGCCAGTGAACCGTTCCGCCGGCGCGCGTCTGGTCCGGGAGTGCCCCCTCCATGAATGCACTCGACATCCTGATTCGGGGCGACTCGATCCCGATTCGCCGCGTGCGCGAACTCGTCATGCGAGTGGCGCCGTCGAACCTTCCGGTGCTGATCCAGGGTCCCACGGGGTCCGGAAAGGAACTGGTCGCGCACGCGCTGCATCTCGCCAGCGGGCGGCGGGGCGACTTCGTGCCATTCAACGTCTGCGCCATCGCCGAAACGATGTTCGAGGACGCGCTCTTTGGGCACGTGCGTGGGGCCTTTACCGGAGCGCTGACGGATACTCGCGGATTCCTCGCTCAGGCTGATCGAGGCACGTGCTTCTTCGATGAGGTGAGCGGGTTGGCGCTCGGAAACCAGGCGAAACTCCTGCGAGCGTTGGAGAGCCGCCAATTCCGCCCGGTTGGTGCCCGCTCCGACGTCAGCAGCGACTTCCGCATCGTCGCCGCAAGCAATGAAGACCTGCAAGCGCTGCGTGACGCGGGGAAATTCCGCGACGACCTGCTGCATCGGTTCGGAAAGGTGGTCATCCGGTTGCCCGCGTTGAGCGAGCGGGCCGAAGACAGTCCGGCAGTGGCGCGTCATTTCCTGTCACAGTCCGTTGGCTCCGCGACCGACCTTGCCGCGTCGGCGGAACGCCGATTGATGGAGTACCACTGGCCGGGCAATGTGCGCGAATTGAAGAGCGTCATTGAGGCGTCCAGTGTTCTCTCGAGCCGGGCGACGTTGACGCTGGATGATGTCAGTCCGTTCCTCCGTGCAAATGC
>CBIHMX010000093.1:0-7969 GCA_966211115.1 uncultured Gemmatimonadaceae bacterium
TTGACGAAGACGAGTCGATTGAAGTAGCGGAGAGCAAGGCGCGTTCTCGTGCCGCGGTGAGACCAATTCGCGATCAGCCCGACGACTTGGTTTTTCGCTTCGAGGTCGGTCCAGCCATTCTCTCTCAGCTACTCGATAAGCTTGATCGCCTTGCGGCAGTGCCCCTGTCATCGGCGCTAGATGCCCCCTACCCTGGCTTTTATCAGCTCTTTCTGGGGAATGAACCCAAGTACATAGGAAAAACGGCTCGTCCGATAGGACAGCGCTTACGTGAGCACGCCAGGAAGCTGCGACACCGAAAAGGAATCGTTCAGTCGGATCTGCGTTGCCGGTACGCGTTTGTTGAGGATCCATCGCTCGTAGACGTAGCCGAAGGTGCATTGATCGACTTTTTCGGAACGAAGAATCTCGCTGAATGGAACGCCAGCGGCTTTGGTTCGAAGGTAACGGGCCATCGTCGGGGTCAGCAGGACGCGTCGCAGTGGTCGCAACGTTACCCACCCGACCTGTCGGTCGAGCTGACCCTGACCGTCTCGGCGCCGACCTCTGTTGACAAGGTACTGCGTGCCCTCGCGACAATGTCGCCGATAACAGTAGCCGTGCCGGGGCGTCACCGGGCGCACTTTCGTTCAGACCATGCAGAGGATACCGATTTCGACCTGGCTCCGAAGCCGTTCATCGAATGGATGTCAGAGATTGAGAGTAAGCTCGCGCCCGGATGGCGCGTGAACCGGCAGGCAGAGAGTTGGTACGTCGAGCCCGGAACGTAAAGTTCCTCTACGCCGGGCGGCCAACGCCACGGAAGAGTTACGTTAGGCGGGACCCCGCGGTGACGTCGATGATGATGTCCCAAGTCCGACGGTCTGACAACCGCGCGGAACGGTTGCTTCGATCATTGCTGTGGAAAGCGGGTTACCGGTTTCGGGTTCAGGCAATCGATGTGTTCGGGCGGCCTGACATTGTCTTTCCTCGATTGCGAGTCGCGATTTTTGTTGATGGCGATTTCTGGCACGGACGCGTCCTTCGTGAAGGAGGCGAAATCGCCTTGCGTGCCGTCGTTCGCGGCGAACGCTATCCCTGGTGGCGAGACAAGTTTCGACGCAACATCGCCAGGGATACGGAAGTCTCTTCGAGTCTCAAGAAATCAGGTTGGCGAGTAGTACGCGTTTGGGAAAGCGAGGTCCTCCGCAACCCAACTTCTATCGCTAACCGAATTGCGCGGATTCTGGATCGTCGAAAACGCCAAGCCGCGCGCTAGCTGATCCTCACGACGACCTTGCCGAACTGCGCACCGCTGGCCAGCCGTGCCATGGCGTCCGCGGCATGCTCCAGCGTGTGCACCGAGTCTACCACCGGGCGCAGGTTGCCGGCGAGGAATTCAGCGATCACCGCGTCGTATTCCGCGTCGCTGCCCATGGTCGAGCCCATGAGCGTCCACTGGTTCC
Organism: uncultured Gemmatimonadaceae bacterium; assembly: GCA_966211115.1. GTDB lineage: Bacteria > Gemmatimonadota > Gemmatimonadetes > Gemmatimonadales > Gemmatimonadaceae > JABWBJ01. The sequence goes on from CBIHMX010000093.1 coordinate 1,446, forward strand.
AGAAAAGCCGGCGCACGTCGGTTTCGACCACGTGGCCGGACGTCCCGCCGGCGGTCACCAGTCGCCCTCGCTTTCCCAGCGCGCCTAACGACTGGCTCCACGTCTCGGTGCCGACGGTGTCCACGACCACCGTGACGCCGCGCTTCCCCGTCCGGCCGCGTACGTCCTTGCCGATGTCAATCCCCGGACCGTAGCGCAACAGGACGTCCGCGCCGAGCAGCCGGGCCCGTTCCAGCTTTTCGTCGCTGCGCGAAGTCACCCATACTCGCGCACCTCGCGCTTTGCATATCGCCAGCGCCATCTGGGCAACTCCGCCACCGATACCCCAGACCAGCACGTCATCGGTCTCATTGACCTTTGCCTTCGACACGCACATCCGCCACGCGGTGAGCGCTGCCAGCGAAAACGCCGCGCCGGCTTCGGGCGACGTGTCAGCGGGCACGACGCGAACATTGTCCTCGGGCAGCACGATGAAGTCAGTCAAGGTACCGGGCAGGTGCTCGCCGAGTACGCCGAACCGCAGGCACAGCGGGTTATCGCCCGAGAGGCAATACTCACAGGTGCGGCAGCTGACTCCGGGATTGATGAGGACCGTGTCGCCGACGCCGACCCTCGTGACGCCAGGAGCGATCGCGTCGACGACTCCCATGCCGTCGGCGCCGAGGATCCATGCCGGCGTAATCCGGGTGCTTGGCGTACCGCGGATGGTCCACAGGTCGATGTGGTTCAGCGCCGCTGCCCGCAACCGGACGCGAACGTTGTTCGTGGCGTCGAGCACCGGCTCTGCGATGTCGTGGCGGAACCTCAATTGTTCAAGGCCACCGTGCGCGTCTATCGTGAGGGCTCGCACCCCTGTCTCCTGTTATTATTCACCCGCGCGGCCGACCCGGCGCGCAACGTCGCAGCATGTTCCCGAACGCCCTTTCCCGGCATGATTTCGATCAAGGTTCCACCGCTCGGTGAGTCGATCGTCGAAGCCACCGTTTCGCGCTGGCTGAAGCAGGAAGGAGAAGCGGTAGCGTCCGGTGAAACCATCGTCGAGCTCGAAACCGATAAGGTAACCGTCGAGGTGCCCGCGACAACGGGCGGAGTACTCGTCAGGCGTGCGCACCAGGAAGGCGATGTCGTTGGACTCGGCGCTGTTCTTGGCGAGCTCGATGAAACGGCGACTGGTGGCGGCAAGGCGCCTGCAGCAGCGCCGGCCCCGGCCGCCGAACCTGCCGCGCCGGCCAAGGCACCCGAGCTCGCGACCGCTCCCCCGCCACCGGCGGCAGCTCAGCCGGCAGCACCGCCGCCGGAGGTTCGTGCTTCGCCCGCTGCCAAACGCATGGCAACAGACGACAACGTGGATCTCACCGCCGTGCCGGGAACGGGACGCGGTGGCGTTGTGAGCAAGCCGGATGTCGTAGAGCATGTCGCATCACGTGGAGCGCCCGCGTCCGCCGCGGTTCCACCCGCTCCACCCACTCCACCCGCTCCAACTGCTCCAACGGCTCCAACTGCTCCCGCGGCTGCTCCAGCGTCCCCAGCACCGGCAAGACCACAGCCGGTGTCGGCGGCCGCCGCCCCTCCCGGCAGCCGCGAGACGCGCGAAAAAATGACGACGCGCCGCAAGCGCATCGCCGAACACCTGCTCGAATCGCAACACGCGACGGCTCACCTGACGACGTTCAACGAGATCGACATCTCGGGGGTCGAGTCGCTCAGGGCGCGCGTGAAGGAACGGATCGAGAAGGAACAGGGAGTGCGCCTGTCGTTCATGCCGTTCTTCGTCCGCGCGGCATGCATGGCGCTCAAGCAGTTCCCGATGGTGAACGCCCGCATCGATGGCGACCACATCGTCTACCACCACTATGTGAACATGGGCATCGCTGTCGCGTCCGATGCCGGGCTCGTGGTGCCTAACATCAAGGATGCCGACAGCAAGGGCATGATCCAGATCGCCCGCGACATCGTGGGCATCGCGAAGAAGGCGCGCGACGGCAAGCTCGTGATGGATGACCTCACCGGTGGCACGTTCACCATCACCAATGGCGGCGTCTTCGGCTCACTGCTGTCTACGCCGATCATCAACTTTCCTCAAGTGGGCATCCTCGGCCTGCACAAGACCCAGGATCGCGCCGTCGTCATCGACGGCAAGGTCGAGGTCCGGCCGATGATGTATGTCGCGCTCTCGTACGACCACCGGATCATCGACGGCCAGCAGGCGGTGCTTTTCCTCGTTAGGGTAAAGGAGTTGATGGAAGACCCGGCGCTCATGGTCATCGACTGACGGACCGCGCGTCACCCCGGTCAGGGCCGGTCCCATGGGATCGGCCCTTTTTTGCGGCCATTCACAACTTCATGACATCCCCTGCGAGGGAAGGATGGCCGATCTTAACAAACCTCGTCCTGATCCGTCTTTATCTATGAAATCCGCGTGATCCGTGTACAGGGTTACAGTGAAAATCGTACATGGTCACAGCAGAAATCGTCGTTCAAGTAAACCATTTTCGCTGATCAGGTATCCAAATGTTCGAAAGCGCAAGCGATCGCACGTCAGGTGCAGGCGCAGCGGGAATCGCGCTTAACGAGAAAGCTGACACTTTCCTGAAGCACGTTCGTAGTGAGTGCCGACGGAGCTGAGCCATGACAACGACTGTGAATCCGACGCCCATCCCGGTAGCACACGACGAAACGACCACCCAGCAGGTGGTCGCGGCGCTGGCCGGTTCGTGGCGCGGCCGACTGACGGACAACCGCGGCGGCGCGGAGTCCTTCAACCTCGAACGCGAGGGGTTGGACCATAGGGTCCCAGGACAGGTGTTTCTCTACACGACACCGGCCGGCATTGCCGCGGGCATGCGCCTGCTCGAAGCCAGTGATCGTGCATTCGTTGCCCTGATCGGGCCCTACTTCGATCCAGGCCAGGGCGCTATGGTCGTCACGGTGCTCGAAGGCACGTACGAGCCGGGCCGGCTCACGGGAACTTTTCACACGCGCCGGCATAATTGGCGCGAGACGTTGCGCACCGGACAATTCACCGCCACTCGCGTCGAGAAGGTTTCGCGGGCGGCGTAACTGTTGGGGCACCGCGTTCCACGCGGTGGGGGAGCGGGTGTGGTCGCCTTCGGCGGTCACACCCGCTAATTTTTGTCCCCCGTCCTTCTCCTGATTCCCCGCCCTCACTCACCCGTCGATGTCGTCTGAGCCGCACACCTCCGATGTCGTCATCATCGGAGGGGGACCCGGCGGTTACGTCGCCGCCATCAGGGCTGCCCAACTCGGACTCAACACCGTCTGCGTCGAGTCATCGCCAACGCTGGGTGGCACCTGCGTCAACGTTGGTTGCATCCCCTCAAAAGCACTCCTGCAGTCGTCGGAACACTTCGAATTCTCCCGACTTCATGCGCACGAGCACGGTATCGGGTTCGACTCGGTCCGGCTCGACCTGCACCAGATGCTGCGGCGAAAGGATGACGTCGTTACCGCCAATACTCGTGGCGTCGAATTCCTCTTCAGGAAGCACAAGATCACCTGGCTGAAAGGATTCGGTACGCTGCAGCCCGGTAACGTTGTCGATGTCGCCTTGACCGACGGAAGCAGCACGCAAGTGCAGGCCCGCCACGTCATCATCGCCACGGGCTCGGTTCCGGTTCAGCTCCCGTTCCTTCCGTTCGACGAGAAACGGGTGCTTTCGAACACGGGCACGCTCGTGATTCCGGAAGTCCCGTCGCACCTCGTCGTTATCGGCGGAGGCGTCATCGGGCTCGAACTCGGTTCCGTGTGGCGACGGCTTGGCGCAAAGGTCTCCGTCGTCGAACTCATGCCGGGCATCCTGCCCGGAACCGATGACGATGTCGTGAAGGAAGCGGACCGCGTCTTCCGTCGTCAGGGTCTGGAAATGCATGTCGGTACGAAGGTGACGGGCGCCGAAATCGCCGACGATCGCGTCACGATCTCGATCGAGCGTGACGGCCAGTCGCGGACGCTCGAAGCCTCTCACGTTCTCGTGGCGGTCGGCCGCAAGCCTTCGCTGTCGGGGATCGACGCCGCCGCCCTGGGCCTGGCGCTCGGATCGCGGGGTGAGATCAAGGTTGACGACCAGCTGCGTACCAACCTCCCCAACGTCTTCGCGATCGGTGACGCCGTCGGCGGCAAGCTGCTCGCGCACAAGGCGGAGGAAGAAGGCGTCATTGCCGCGGAAGTCATCGCCGGTCACCAGGCCCGCATGCACTACCACTCGATCCCGTCGGTGGTGTACACCTGGCCCGAGATCGCGACGGTCGGACTGTCGGAACGCGAGGTGAAGGAATCCGGCCGCGAGTACAAGGTGGGAAAATTTCCCTTCACCGCCAACGGACGCGCGCGAACCATGGGCGATACGGCGGGCCTCGTGAAATTCATCGCCGATGCGCGCACCGACGAACTGCTCGGCTGTCACATGATCGGCCCGAACGTATCGGAACTGATCAGCGAAGTCGTGCTGGCGTTCGAGTATCGGGCGGCGTCCGAGGACATCGGGATCACGGTGCACGCTCACCCGACGCTGTCGGAAGCAACGAAGGAGGCAGCGTTGGCGGTGCTTGGGAGAGCAGTTCACATCTGAGCGAGCCGGGATGGCTGAAGGCGTGGCGGCCGGACTCTCGGTTGCAGCGGAGCGGCCTTCAGCGTAATTCACCTTTCCGCAGTACCAGGTCGACCAGTCACGATCGCCATCCGTCATCAGCCATCCGACAACCATGTCATTCGGAAAGTTCTTCCTCCCCGGCCCCACCGAAGTAAAGCCGGAAATCCTCGCGGCCATGACGCGACCGATGATCAGTCATCGCGGCTCCGAAATCGAAGCCATCATGACGCGCATCGACGAGCGCCTGCAGACGGTGTTCCGGACGACGGAACCGGTTTTCACGGTCACGTCGTCCGCGACCGGCCTGATGGAGGGTGGCGTCCGAAACACCGTGCAGAAGCGTCTGCTGTGCCTCATCAATGGCGCCTTCAGCAAGCGTTTTCACAAGGCGGCCGTGAACTCCGGCATCCCGTGCGACAAGCTCGAAGTCGAATTCGGCTCGGCGCACATGCCGGAGATGCTGGCGGATGCATTGAAGAAGAACACCTACGATGTCGTGAGCATGGTCCATTCGGAAACGTCGACCGGTGTGCTCAATCCCATCAGGGAGCTGACGCAGGTTGCGCACGACGCTGGCGACATCGTGGTCGTGATCGACACGGTGTCGAGCATGGCCGCCGCGCCTATCGAGTGCGGGGCCTGGAACCTCGACTACGTGCTCACCGGATCGCAGAAGGCATTTGCGCTCCCGCCAGGACTCGCCTTCTGTACCGCCAACGCCAGGATTCTCGAGCGGTCGCAGGCGAGCACCATGCGCGGGATCTACTTCGACCTGGTCGAGATCCACGCGTCGTGGAAGAAACACCAGTCGCCGAATACGCCCGGCGTGTCGTTGCTGTACGCGCTCGATGCCCAGCTCGAGTCCATGATGAAGGAGGGCATCGAAGCCCGCTGGGCGCGGCACGCCGAAATGGCAACGCGCACCTGGGGGTGGGTAGATGAGCAACGCGCAAAGGGACGCGACATCAAGGTCCTCGCGCCTGAGGGTTACCGGTCACCTGCCGTCACCTGTATCTCCGCACCCGCGGGCCGCACCGGACCGCAGATCGTGTCCGCCATGAAGGCAAAGGGTTTTGTCATTACGCCCGGGTATGGCGATGCAAAGGACGCGATGATTCGTATCGGGCACATGGGTGAACACACACTCGAAGAACTCGAGGTCCTGCTCGGTGTGCTGGATGAGGTCCTGGCTTCATGAGCACGCCGTTCCGCGTTCTCGTGGCGGACGCCATTTCGCTCGATGGCCTGGCGCCGCTGCGTGATGACCCGCGTTTCGAGCTGGTCAACAGGCCCGGCCTGAAGGGCGATGACCTGGCGTCGGCAATTGCCGACGCCGACGCGGTGCTGGTTCGCAGCGCCACGCGCATAACGCGGGAATCGCTGGCACGCGCCGACCGCCTGAAGGCCATTGGCCGGGCCGGTGTCGGCGTGGATACGATCGACGTCGACGCCGCCACGGAGCGCGGGATTCCCGTACTGACGGCGCCGGAAGGCAACACGATCTCTGCCGCCGAACTCACGATGGCACTAGTGCTCGCCCTCGCGCGCAAGGTGCCTGGCGCGGATCGCTCGATGAAAGCAGGCGAGTGGGACAAGAAGAGCTTCACTGGCACCGAGCTCCATGGAAAGACGCTCGGGTTGGTCGGCGCCGGCCGCATTGGCGGTGAGGTCGCCCGGCGCGCCCGCGGCTTCGGGATGCGCGTGCTCGTGCACGACCCGTTCCTCAACGCGGAGCGCGCGCGTACCCTCGACGTCGAAACGGCGCCGATCGAGGACGTCATCCAGCACGCCGACGTGATTTCAGCGCACGTGCCGTTGACCGACGCAACCAGGAACCTGATCGGTGCCGCGCAGATTGCCCGCATGAAGAAGGGCGTGCTGCTGCTGAATGTCGCTCGCGGTGGCGTGGTGGACG
>CBIHMX010000094.1:0-7941 GCA_966211115.1 uncultured Gemmatimonadaceae bacterium
AAGATCGTGATGGGCACCGAGTGGCCCGGCCACGACTTCGACCTCGAGCGCATGGTGGGTGAGGCGCGCGTCGACTACCGCCCGAACGAGAACTCGGAATTCGTGACGACGTACGGGATGTCCAGGATCGGCAGTGCATTGGAGTACACGGGCGCCAATGGCACCGCGCTGGCGAAGAACTGGACGTACCAGAGCATCCAGCAGCGGGCGCGCATCGGCCGGCTGTTCGGCCAGGTGTTCCTGAACCTGAGCGACGCCGGCAACGAGGACGCGAACGACCTCTCCGGCACCTACCTGCTGCGCAGCGGCCAGCCGATCGTCGACCAGTCGCGGAGCCTGGCGGCGCAGTTGCAGCACGGGCTGTCGCTGGGTTCGCGCCAGGACTTCGTCTATGGCGTCGACTACATATCGACCAATCCGCGCACCGGTGGCACGATCAACGGCCGCAACGAGGACATCGACGACGTACAGGAGATCGGCGGATACGTCCAGTCCACCACGCGCCTCACGCCGAAGTTCGACTTCATCGCGGCGCTGCGCGTCGACCGGAACGACCAGGTCGAGGGTGTCCAGACGTCGCCGAGGGCCGCGGTTCTCTTCAAACCCAGCGAGACCCAGAACTTCCGCGTCACGTACAACCGCGCCTTCCAGACGCCGGCCAACTTTACCTGGTTCCTGGACCTGATCCAGATCCGGAACGTCAGCGGGACGCCGTACAACATCCGCGCGTTAGGCAACCCGCCCAAGACCGGCTGGTCGTTCAACCGCACCTGTGACGCCGGGACCAACGGCGGGTTGTGCATGCGCTCCATCTTCACGCCCGATTCTTCGGCGTGGACGCCGGCGTCGGCGGCGACGGCCTATCGTGGCGCCATCGCCGCCAACGCCTCGTTGCTCGCCGGCGGCCTCGCCCCGGAGATCCAGGCCGGACTCGGCGTCGACGCCCAGACCGCGAACGCGGTGGCCAACGACCTCGTGGCGTTCCTCGCCAGCCTCACTCCCGGCGCGACGCAAGTCGAGACGCAAATGCGCATGCCGGCGCCCGGTTCGCCCAACCTCTCGGCGGCCGACGTGCGCGACATCGGCCCGATCAAGGCCTCGTTCAACAACACCTGGGAGGTGGGATACAAGGGCATCATCGGCAACCGGTTCCGCATCGCCGTCGATGCCTGGCGCGAAAAGCGTGGCGACGTGGGCAATCCGGCGGGACTGGCCACGCCGACCGTCTTCTTCGACTCGACGTCCATGAAAGACTTCATGCAGGCGGCGCTGATCCCCGCCATCACCCAGAAGCTGATGGGAGCGCCGTTCAACATGCCCCAACAGCAGGCGCAGGCGACGGCCCAGGTGTTCGGTCCCCGGGTGGCGGCCGGCGTCGCCAATGGCCTCAAGCCGCTTCCGTTAGGCATCGTCTCGTTCGACAACCCCCTCTTCGCGACCTACACCACCTTCGACCAGACAGTCACCGTCAGCGGCGTCGACATCGCGATGGATTTCGTGGCGAACGACAACTGGACGTTCTCGGGCACGCTGAGCTGGGTGAGCGAGGACGTGTTCGAGGACGTCGTGAGCTCGAACAATGTGCCGCTCATGCTGAACGCCCCGACGAACAAGGTGACCGCCGGCACCGCGTACCGGAGCACCAGCGGGACGTGGGGCGTGGACGCGCAGGTACGCCATGCCAACGCCTATCCGGTCAACTCCGGCGTGTACGCCACCGGCGTCGACTTTCCGCTACCGGGTGCTGCTGGCACCTATCGATACGACGACATCGACGCGGCGACCGTGGTGGATGTCGGCTTCAACTGGCGGTTCCAGCCGGCCGCCAACTCCCTGCTCTTCTCGATCCGGGCCGACAACCTGTTCGACACAAAGTACCGGACGATGCCGGGGACACCGGAGCTGGGCATGATGATCGTGACGAGACTGCAGTACTCCTTCTGAGCAACCAGCCGATCCATCCTCTTCTCGACCTGGCGGCGCTGCCCGTTGTCGGGCACCGGGGCAACGCCGCCCATGCGCCGGAAAACACGATCGAGTCGTTTCAGCAGGCCGTCGCCATCGGCGTGGATGCGCTCGAGCTCGACGTGCGCCTCAGCGCCGATGGTCATGTCGTCGTCATCCACGATTCCACGCTGGATCGCACCACCGACCGTTCCGGCCGCGTCGAACGCCTGACGTTGGCCGAGATCCGGGACGCGGATGCCGGCGCGCGCTATACGGCCGATAGCGGAGCAAGTCATCCGTATCGTGACTCCGGGATTCAGGTGCCGACCCTCGACGAAGTACTCGAGACGTTCGGGGAGATGCCGTTGCTGATCGAGATCAAGGCACCGGAAGCGTCCACCGCGACTCGTCAGGCGATCGAACGGCACGCCGCGGCGCATCGCTGCATCGTCGCCGCGTTCAATGAAGCCGCGATGGAGCCGTTTCGCGGCAGCAGGATTCCGCAGGCTGCCAGTCGGCGCGATACGGTGAAACTGCTCTGGCGCGCGGCGCTGCGCGTTCCGGCAAGACACGTCGACTTCAGCGTGCTCTGCATGCCGCCGGTGCATCGTGGCTTGCCGCTACCGGTAGGTGGCTACGCGGGAATCCTGGAACCGCTCGGCGTACCGGTCCACGTCTGGACGATCGACCAGGCCGATGACGCGCGGCGACTGCGTGCGCGTGGCGTGCGGGGGATCATTTCCAACGATCCGGCGGCGATCATGGGTCGTTAGGGCTGTATCTCCTTCAGCTGCGAACCGGCTGGCCTCCGGCCCATGGCGGGAGTGCCTGCTCGATTCGGGGAATGACTTCCATCGCCGCTCGCTGCGCCACCGACTCCGCGTCCTCGACGCGCGCCCGCCAGGCGGCCGTCGAGTAACCCGGTGCTCGGCGGATCGGTACCACCAGCCGCACCAGCGCCTCCTCGGACCGGCCGTGCGCCACCGCATCACGCAGCAGGTCCCACTTCACCGTGTACTCGTTATGCGCCACGCGTCCCCGCCCCTGGTACCAGTAGTACACCAGCGCCTGGGCCGGCCCGTTGGCCAGGATGTACCGGTTGACCGTGACCGTGCCGCGCGCCGTCGTCACGCTGGCGGTTCCCGATTCAACTGTCTGCCAGCCGGCCCCGGGCAGGCAATTGCGCGGCGAGTGGATCGACTTCCCGGTCGCCTGGCGCTGGTAATATCCCACGTACAGGGAGAAGGTTGTCAGCGATTCCGGTCCGAACGTGCGAAACACATAGTCGGTCACCGCGTTCACGCGGCGCTCCTCGTCGCTCATCGACCGCTCATGGCCCTCGATACCCGCCAGCGCGACCGGCATGGCGCGCAGCGGGCCCGCCAGCGGCACCATGTCCTGGCGTCGTACGCCGGTGAGCAGCACGGAACCCAGCGCGAGAATGATCGCCGGAAAGAACAGTCGCAACTCACGCATGTGCGGGCTCGCTCGTCAGGCGCTTCTCCATCGCCAGCACGAAATGCGTCAGCCCAGCCAGGATCACGAACGACACGAGGAACAGGAGCCATCCCTCGGTGATGTGCGTGAATCCCTCGGCCAGCGACGGGTCCACGAACGCGACCAGGAACCCGGTGATGAACACCCGGACGCCATTGACCAGCACCGCCACCGGGATCGCGAGAACGATGACGACGACCCGCGAGGCTGGATGACGCAGGAGCAGTCCGCCCAGCAGCACGCCGATGCTCAGGAGCGCCGTGAGCGAACGCAGGCCGCTGCAAGCCTCCGTCACGAAGAGATCGTGGCCCGGCAGGCGGATCACGTTGCCGTCGAGTTCCACCGGCAGCCCGCGCCATGACAGCAGCGACGCGCCGAGGCTCGATGCCTTGAGCTGGAGCGGCAGCGCGAGTGAACCGGTGACCGCGTCAGGCAGCGGCACCGACAGCGCCAGCAAAGTCACCGGCAGCCACCAGTGCAGCACCTGCCGCCATCCCCACGCGTGAATCACCAGCGCGCCCAGCGCGAGGAACATCGAGGAACGCGCCAGGAACGGATCGGCGGCCAGCGCCGAGACGTAGCGCAACATCACCGCCAGCGAGAGCATCGTCAGGCCGGAGCCTGGCGCCGGCTTGGCGGTGGTGTGCACTCCCTTCCTCCACGCCAGGAGGACAGCCAGCGGTGCGAGCAACAGACCGTGACCGGCCTCGGGATTGCTCCACCATGTTTGCACCGTGTTGACGAACGGTTGCGCGAACATGATCGCGAACGCCGATGCCGTCGCCAGCACCGCGATGCGTGCCATCGTCGATCGCGGGAGTCGGATCGGTTCCGCAACCGGTACCGCGGTCGTGCCCATCAGTTCACACGCATCCCACCACAGTCGCCGGTCTCCCACGCCCGCAGGGAGTCCACTCTCGTGAGAAAGAACCGCGTGCGGACGGTCCCGGGACCGCTATCAGGCTTGACCGGCTTGACGGTATCGGTCACGATCGTGCCCTGAAAAACGGCATAGAGCTTCATCCCTGGCCACACCGACCCATAGCGGAATCGCTCGTGGAGGACGATCCGCGCCTCCGGCGGTCCGAACACGTCCAGTGGCCGGGTGGTTCCGCAGGCCTGGAAACGCGACTCCTCGCCGTTGCGGCGGTAGAGGCCGTTGTAGCGCTTGGTCTCGATACGCAGCGGCGGCGGCTGAGGGACCGGGGTCACCTGACCCGCTACCGCACCCTTCTGGGCAACCTTCGGGTTTCCCTTGGAAAAGACCGAGTCAGTCCCCGGCGCGCCGCACGCACCTAAAACAGCCAGCAACAACAACTTGGAAACGACGCTAATCTTCACGGCCGTGGGGACGGAGCAGGGACGGAGGAGGGACGGAGCAGGGACGGAGGAGGGACGGAGCAGGGACGGAGCAGGGACGGAGCAGGGACGGAGCAGGGACGGAGCAGGGACGGAGGAGGGACGGAGGAGGGACGGAACCGACTCCGTCCCTGCTCGAAAATGGCGCTGGGGCACCACCAAAGACGAGTGGCTCCCCGCCCGCGTTGCTGGATCCGTCAGCCGATCTCCCCACGCTTCGCCATTCGCGATGCCAGGTCCGCCGCCCGGAAGGCCAGTGCCTGGATCGTCAGCGTGGGCTGCCCCCGGCCCGACGTCACGAACGAGCTGCCGTCCACGATGAACAGGTTCGGCACATCGTGCGCCCGGTGCGACGCGTTCACCACCGACGTTCCGGCGTCGTTCCCCATCCGGCACGTGCCTAACAAGTGGACACCGCTCCCCGGATCATCACCCGGCGGCTGTCCCCACGTATTCGTCGCACCGGCTGCCTTCAACAGCTCGATCCCCCGGTCGAACATGTGCCGGTACAGCTTCAGGTCCTCCTCATGCTCTTTGTACGTCGCACGGATCGCCGGCAGTCCCCAGCTATCCTTCACCTCGGGATCGAGGTCCAGTGCGTTCGTTGCCACGGGAAGTTGCGTGGTATGGCCCCAGCATTGCGACGCCCGGCTGTGCAGTCGCTGGACCAATCGCTTGAAGTCCGATCCCCACTGCGGGCCATTCGGCGGCGTGTTCAACGACGCAACCAGCGGTGGAAACGGGTAGCGGAAATCGAAGCCTCCACCGCCGTAGAAGCCCTTGTCGTGCAGCTCGTAGGTGTCGAGCACGATCCGCGTCACCGGAGCGCCCTTCCAGCCATTCACCTCGTGCTCGAATTCGGCGCCGCCAGCGGTGTTGCCATTGAACATGAGGTGCTTGCCCACCATGCCGCTGCTGTTCGCCAGCCCATCGGGGAATCGGGTCGTCTCTGACATGAGCAGCAAACGCGGCGTTTCGGCGCCGTTTGCGCAGAGGAATACCGCACGCGCGCGCTGGCGGATCTCGCGGCGATCACGATCGAAATACACCACGCCAGTCACGCGACCGCTGTCGTCTGTTTCGACCTGCCGCACCTTGCACTCCGTGCGAAGCTCGCAACGGCCGCTGGCGATTGCTTCGGGCACCATCGTGAAATTCGTTCCCGACTTGGCGCCCCATTCACAACCGAAGAACCAGCAGAAGCCGCAGTTGTGGCAACCTTCCCTGCCCTTGTACGGCCGCGAAGCAATGGCCATGGGAGCCGGAAACGCCTGGATACCCAGCTTCTTCGCCGCGACTTCGAGCAGGACGCCAGGACCGGTGACGGTGAGTGGCGGCAGCGGGTACTGGCGTGAGCGTTTTCCTTCGGCCGGGTCGAGGCCACCCTGTCCCGACACACCAATGGCCCATTCGACGGCCGTGTAGTACGGCTCGAGGTCATCGTAGGTGATCGGCCAGTCGGCCATCGCCGCACCGGCGACGTTGCCCTTCCGTGAGAACTCGTTGAAGTCACCTGGGCGGAAGCGCCAGTAGTTGGCGGAGTAATGCATGCTGCTGCCGCCGACCGCCGTCGCATACTGCAGGAAGTACCGTTGCTCGGCCTTCTCGTCCGGATTCTTTCGCCAGGTCTGTATGTGGGCCGGAGGCGTGTTGCAGTGTTCGTTGTTGAAGACGGTGCTGAGCTCGTCGTGCTTGAAATCGGCGCGATTGTACTGGCGGCCTTGCTCGAGGAGAACAACGCTGTGGCCGAGCCGCGTCAATTCGCGCGCAACCGAACCGCCGGCCGCGCCTGACCCGACCACTACGAAGTCGACGGCCTCGTCGGGCCGGTAACGTCGCTGGTTCCCCTGACCTGCCTGACGACTGTCGATGGCGATCATGCGTCCCCCCCGAGCAGCGAACGCCGGTTGGCCGGCTGATCGTACCAGCCGAACGGCGCGCGAAACTCCATCGCCGATTCCTGGCCAACGAGCTTCCATCCGACAAAGTCCTTGTTCCCGCCGTACGTCGGCAGCGAGAAAAAGCCGGCCAACGAGGCGAAGCGCATCTGTCCGAAGAATGGCGTCTGCTCGATGCTCTTCAGGACGTCATCCTGCTGGGCGGGTGTCAGCGCCGACAGCCGCGTCTGGCCGGGGACCTTGGCGGAGACGTCCCGCTCGAGCTTGGCCAAACCCTCGGTGAACGCAGGCAACTGGTCCTTGGCGAACGTGGAGAGCGCTCGATCGATGAAATAGATCACACCAGCCTCGCGGGCCCCCGGCGTTTCATCGGTCGGAATGATTCGACTCGCGAATGCTTCGAGTTCGGTCGCCTGCGCCTGCGTCAGCGTGCTGAAGGAAGGCTGTGTCTGTTGCAACTGGTGCGAGGCGTGCCTGACGGCATCGGCTCGCTCTTCAGAATCAGCCAGAAGCCAGACGGCGCCCAGCGACCCCACGGTGGCAACGAAATCGCGGCGGGAGAATGCGTCAGGCATGCGGTCCTTGGGATGCTGGGTGAAGCGGAGAAGCTACGGTGCAAGGGGCAAAGCGCAAAGCTTCCAGACTTCGAAGCGCGAACGAGGGCCGCCTGCACAGCGCGAACCGTTTCGCTCTACGCCGATGCCTGTCCGGCGAGTGCGATGATTGCCTTCCACTCATCGGGCCGAACCGGAGAAACCGAGAGTCGTCCGATCCTCAGCAGCGCCATGCCTGCCAGGTCCTTCTGTGCCCTCAGCTCGGGCAGCGTCACCGGTCGCCGCAACGCGCGTACGGCGCGAAGGTCGACCATGAACCAGTCGGGATTTTCCGGATCCGACCCCTCGTCGTAGTGCGGGTCGTTGGCGTCGAGCGCGGTGTGATCGGGATACCCTTCACGCACCACTTCGCAGATGCCGACGATGGCCGGCGGGTCGGCGTTCGAGTGATAGAAGAACACCTGGTCACCCAGCTTCATGCCGAGCCGGAGGAAATTGCGCGCGGTGTAATTCCGGACCCCATCCCAGTGGGTCGTGCGATCGGGCTTCGTCATGAGGTCGTCGAACGAAAAGACCCCGGGCTCCGACTTCACCAGCCAGAAGGCCTTCTCTCCGCGCCCGCGTGGTTCAAACACCCAATCCCAGGCACCGCCTTCCTTCGGTTTCTTCGAGGCTTTGTCCTGGCC
>CBIHMX010000095.1:0-7863 GCA_966211115.1 uncultured Gemmatimonadaceae bacterium
CCGCCGACTCACGTGGCGCGGATAGCGAGTCACGCGAGTTTCCCGCCGGCAGCTACATCATCCGGATGGACCAGCCCTACTCGCGCATCGCCGACGCGCTGCTCGATTACCAGTACTGGGCACCTAACGACCCGCAGACCAACCCGTACGACGATACCGGGTGGACGTTCCCGGAGGGGTTTGCGACCCAGGGCATCCGCGTGACCGACACGACGGTACTTCGCGTTCCGGTGGAAGCGGTGACGGGCGCGATCATCGCGCCTGGCGGCGTCACCGGGACGGGCGATGTCTTCCTCATCAACGCCAACGGCGACAACGCGCTGACCACGCTGAGGTACCGCCTTCGATCGGCGGATTTCCAGGCGGCCGAAGAATCCTTTGAGGCAGGCGGCCAGCGCTTTGCCCGCGGCTCATTCATCATACGGGGCGCGCCACAGGCGGAACTCGATCGCGCTGCTCGCGAGCTCGGTCTCAAAATAACGGCCGTCGCCGCGGCGCCGACCGTGAAGACGCATCCGGTGCGGGCAGCACGGGTCGCGCTCATGCACACCTGGGCGAGCACACAGACCGAAGGCTGGTGGCGGATGGCCTTCGACAAGCTGCAGATCCCGTACGAGTACATCAGCACGCAGGAAGCGTCGCGTGACGCCAACCTGCGCGCGAAATACGATGTCATCCTGTTCCCGCCCGGCGGGGGGAACGCGCAGTCGATCGTCCAGGGGTTGCCGATGTGGCGGAACCCGATGCCGTGGAAGAACTCACCGGAGACGCCGAACATCGGCACCTACGCCCAGACCGACGACATCCGGCCCGGCCTGGGTTGGACGGGTCTCGCCAACCTCGAGACGTTCGTGAAGGAAGGTGGGGTATTGGTAGCGGTCGAGAACACGGCGCAGTTCGCGATCACGTTCGGCTACGCGTCAGGCGTCACGATGAATTCGCCCAGCGGGAACACCGTCGTCGGTTCCCTGCTCCGCTCGCGCCTGGTGGATGGCGCGAGCCCGATCGCCTACGGCATCAAGGACAGCCTCGCGGTCTATAGCAGCGGCGGCGAAAGCTTCAACGTCGGGACCAGCCGTGGCGGAGGTCGTGGCGGCGGTGGCGGATCCGCCCAGCGTGCCACCGGACGGGGAACGCCTGACGATCGCGACCAGGTCCAGGGATTCCCTGCCCTCGACGAGCGCTTCCAGCTTCCGCCGAGAACCACGGTGCAACCGTGGGAGCTCGCTCCCGTGACCGACGACATGCTGCGCAATGCCACGAACCTCATCCCGCCGGAGCAACGCCCGCGCGTGATCCTGCGCTTCAGTGACGCGCGCGATCTCCTGGTGTCGGGCTTGTTAGGCAGCAGTGGCCAGATCGCGCAACGTCCAGCCGTTGTCGACGTGCCGCTGGAACGGGGCCACGTGGTGTTGTTCGCGAACAATCCAGTGTGGCGTGGCTCGACGATCGGCACCTACTCGCTCGTGTTCAACACGATCATGCATTTCGACAACCTGAACGCCGGAAGAAAGCTCGACGAGAAGTGACGAATCTCGACTGGGTCGACCGTCACGAGTATCCGTTCACGTCACACTGGGCGGAACTCGAGGATGGTCGGCTGCACTATGTCGACGAGGGCGCCGGGCCGCCGGCGCTCTTCGTGCATGGCACACCGACGTGGTCGTTCGAGTTCCGTCACGTGATCCGCGCCGCATCCGATGCGTGTCGCTGCATCGCACCCGACCACCTGGGATTCGGGCTCTCGGATCGCCCTCGTCAGGCATCGTACTCCCCCGAAGCGCATGCCGCGCGGCTCCAGGCGTTCGTGGATCACATCGGCCTCGATCGTTTTGCGCTGGTGGTTCACGACTACGGCGGCCCGATCGGCCTCCCGCTTGCGCTCGATGGCAAAGTGACGCGCCTCGTCATCATCAACAGCTGGATGTGGCCTTTCGATTACGACCGGGAGATGACGCGCCGGGCCGGACTGGTGAACGGCGTGCTGGGCCGCTGGATGTATCGCCACCTGAATGCATCGCTCCGGTTTCTGATGCCCTCCGCCTATGGCAACCGCGGGCGCCTGACGAAGGCAATCCATCAGCACTACCTCAAGCCGTTCGAATCTCCCGAGGATCGCGTCCTCGTCCTCTGGCCGCTGGCGTACGCTTTGCTCGGCTCCCGCCCGTTCTACCAGCAACTTCATTCGCGCATCACGCAGCTGCGTTCCATTCCCGTGAAGATCATCTGGGGGCTGAAGGATTCGGCGTTTCGCCCGCATCAGCTCGAGCGATGGCGGAAGGAAGTGCCTGCCGCCGACGTTCTCGCACTCGAGGGCGCCGGCCACTGGCCGCACGAGGAAGCGCCGTCCGAGGTCGCCGAAGCCATCTCCGAGTTTCTCAATCGGTGATCTGAGCGCCGTTTCGAGCGAGAGTGCGTCCGGCGTGTATCGCCTAACGGTGCCACGAAGGCTAACCGTCCGGCAACCTGGCGCTGCGTCGCGCTCGCACCCAGTAGCACGCTGGCCGGCGTAATCCCGATATCGCGGTGCGATGACCACAATAAAACCGGCCAGCCCAGTGGGCTGGCCGAAGTGCGGCATCGTCGAGTTGCACCACCTTCAGTGCGTATCGCTGCCTTTCTCCTTCAACGCGGTTCTACGGCTGCACGACGCATCCGCCGGCGTGGATGTCCGGCTCGGAGCCGTTGTGCAGGCCAGGCGCGGCCGGTCCGATTCCCGTGGCAGACACCACGTGCAGATTGTTGTGAAACTGGTTGAATGCCTTCTGGAGGTCCGGGTTGTCGCAAAGCCGCGGTCCCACCTCGACCATCCTGCCGTTGGGAGTTTGCACGAAGTGACGATGGGCGGGAACGTTACCGAGATTTGGATCAGCCTCTGATATTGATGCGGTAACCAGGATCGCTCCAATCGCAGCAACAATTCCCACTACCAGTTTCACTTTCATCTGGGCCTCCGGAGTTCGTATCGGTCCATCGGGGGGGCCGCAAATGTACGGGTGCGACAACGAATCACGCCAGCCTCGCGAAATCAGTCTGGCATTTTGCGACACTTCAACCGCACTCGGGGTGGAGTATACGAGGTCGCGTTAGAACGTCTTCATCTGCGGTAGGACCTTTCAGTGCGCACCAGTCCTGGATGCTGCGCCTGAAAACCTTCCCGTGCATCAGGCGTGGCCTATGTGATTCGCGTGAGCCGGCGCGCGACGCAAACCCCGGCACTGGCCGCACCCAGGAAGCGCCCTCGGACGTCGCCGAGGCGATCGCCACGTTCCTGAATCGTTAGGCGGTCAGAACGACGCGATCACTGTCCCGGACAGTCGCAACGGGCGCCACTCGAGCGATCAGCGTCGAGTTACTTCAGCCGGACCAGCCGCGATCCCGGAGAGCGCTGGTGCGCGCGCCTGACTGTCACACGCATGCCAATCGATCTTGCCCGTGACCCAGTCGTACCCCCACGGGTCGACCCATCCCTCCACCGCCGCCGTCCTCACAACACCGTCGTCGGACCGGTACGTCAACAGCGCCAGCATCGTCCACTCTGCGTCCGACCACGTCGCCAGAAGGCCGGCAGACGCGGGATAGCTGTTCAATCCCAGTGCGTCATGCTCGCCGGGCGGGAGCTGGGCCATTGAACAAAGCGGCGGTGGCATCAGCAACAGTCCCCCGATTCCGATCTCGAGACGAATCAGCTTGATCGTGCGTGACGGCGCGACCGCCAGCCGAAGCGAGGGGATAACGAGGAAGTGATCAGCGTCCGACCATGACATGTTGTAATGGAAGTCCGTGAACTCGAACGGTGGCTCAGGCTCGGGCGCGGACGCCACCGCGAACACAAAACTGGCCTCGCTCTCGCGTGCACGAGCCGAGATCCGCGACAGGCCGATCTTCAGCGATGTCGCTTCCACCCGCGATCCAGATCCATCCAGGGGTAGGAGGTCGATCCTGTCGCCTTCGCTTTCCCATGTCACTTGTACGCCTGCGGGTACGCTGTTTCCGACAATCCTCGCTTCAAGAATCGACGTTTGGCCGACTTGCAGCACGAAAGATCCGGATTGCAGCGCAATCTGAAGCAACGCCGGGCGCACGCTTATCGTGGTGAACGCTTCCAACCTGTCGATGGACGCCCAGATTCGCACGTCGCCGACGCCATGGCCCGTCACGAGACCGTAAGGCCCGACCGTCGCTATGGACGGATCCTCTGATCGCCACTCCAGCGTTGGAGCAGGCAAGAGGACATTATCGCGGTCGTAAGCCGCGACCGTGATTGCAATCGCGTCGTACACCCGGATTACCGCGGTGTTGTGGTGCAGAACAAAATGGTGGAGTTCCCGCGGCGGGTTACTGCCTTTCGGCGGATTGCTGCGTTTCGGCAGCGTGCCCGTCGGATCAGCGTCGCAGGCGATCGTGAGCGCAAGACATGCCGCAACGAACAGCGTCGATCTTCTCATGGCGACTCCGGAAGGAACAGTTCTCCCACCGCTGCCCAAAGTAGGGAAACACGGTCCGGTGCGCCAGCAGCGATGAATTGTACCTGAGTCTGCCTGCTTGATTCAGCGGGCCTTATTTGATCCGCGTGAGCAGGCGGGCTCCAACCCGTTCCGCCAGTGTTCGATCGGCGGCTGACGACCCCACCACAATCGACCGGGTGAGAGCGACGCTGGCGCGCGACGCAAACTCCAGCAGTTGGCCGGGGATCGGCTTCCGGCACCAGCAAACGGGCGGTCCGGCATCGTGAGGGCAATACGCACTCGTGAATGCATGGCCAATCCGCTGGCGCAACTCGTCGAACTCCTCCTCGACCGATTCCGATGTTGCCTTGCCTTGCGCGATCTGCGGACGCCAGGCGTGCACGAACAGAAGCCACCCCTTTCTCAAGTGTTGCTGGATTTCTTCCAACGGATACGCAGTGTCATCCTTCAGTTCGTCGAGATCGACAATCAGGGAACTGTGCGTTCCGGAATCCTCGTCAGGCTCGAACGCGCGCTGTTCGACTGTCTCGAAGCCCTCATCGACCGTCGGCGACTCCAGCGTGCGCTCATAACGAAACTGCGCATCGGGAAGCAGGTAACGAGTGTCATGTTTTGATCGCTCCCTGATTTCTTCGGGCGTCGGCAACGAGCCGTGCACGGCAATCAACCGGCGAATGGCGTTCACCTGGGCCTGGCCGATGGGCGTCGTGAGCCAGATACAGCGCGCGTGGACGCCACGACGCCAGGCGGTCTCGATGATGGCGTTCCGCGACGCACGCGAGGGATACGTGTTGTCGAGGACCACGTTGCTCCGGCCGGCGCGCAACGCATCATCGAGCCGAGGCACCAGGCTGTCCAGCGTGCCGCCCGTTTCATCGCGATTGAGGCGCTCGTATCCAACGGCTTCGAGTTCCCGCGCGATAGTCGTCTTGCCCGCGCCAGGCATGCCCATGACGACCACGACATCGCCGCCTGTCCTTCGGGCCGGTCGGCGTTGAATCCGCGGAACGCGCAACAGCGTGCCATTGAATGCGGAATCGAGTGCCAGACGGTCGTCACTCGTCAGGCGGATGTCCGATGCTCTCACGATGGAAGGAATCGTCTCGACCTTCGTCGCGCCTGGTACGGGAACGACGTCATCGCCGAAGGTGAGCAACCACGCAATCGCGATCTCTTCCGGTGTCGCGCCATGCCGGTCGCCGACCGTTCGCAGCACGATGTTTCGCGCGAGTGCCTTTCGGCGATCTCCGCCCAGCGGACGATGCGCGACCAACGTGAT
The DNA here is from genome assembly GCA_966211115.1 of uncultured Gemmatimonadaceae bacterium. Lineage (GTDB taxonomy): Bacteria > Gemmatimonadota > Gemmatimonadetes > Gemmatimonadales > Gemmatimonadaceae > JABWBJ01. Next base: position 5,749 of record CBIHMX010000095.1, read on the forward strand.
CCCGTTCTCCCGGCAGTACTCGGCCACACCATTCCGCAGGTATTCGTCGTCGAGCGGGCCGAGGCTCACCTGGACGGAGGTGATGGGTACGATCGCCAGCGCCTCGCGAATCTGGCTGACGGTGACGTTGCAGAGCCCTACGTCACGTATCCATCCGTCGCTTTTCAGCTTCGCGAGCGCTCGGACCGACGTCGCCAGCGGAGTTTTCGGATCGACAGCGTGGAGCTGGTAGAGGTCGATCGTCTCCAGTCCAAGCCCTCGCCGACTGAGGTCACAGGACTCACGAAGGAACTTGGCCCGTCCGTCGGGAACCCACTCGCCCCGGGGCCGGCGCATGCCGCCCTTGGTGGCGACGGTAATCGTGGAAGGCTCTCCGCCCCATTCCTGAATCGCCTGAGCGATCAACCTCTCGTTATGCCCGCGATCCGCGTCGTCGAGACAGTACGAGTCCGCCGAGTCCAGCAGCGTGATGCCCGCATCCAGTGCAGCGCGCAGGACGGCGATCGCGCGCCGATCGTCCCGGTCGCGCGCCGTCGACAACCGCATGCACCCCAGCCCCAGCATAGCCGTGGAAACTAGTCGTACTGCCCTGCTGCGGCGGACCCACAGCTTCAGCGCGCACGGTGACGGGATCGACCCCGTGGGGCCCGGCGCACCGGTGCCAGCGCCCTCGCCGGATGAACGAACCGCCGCGATGTGAACCCGGAACACTTCCGAACCTCCGGGCCGTATGGCAGAGTTTGTAGGTGTTCCATTGAGCGGTTATCGCCGCATCCTCTTTCGCCCCAGGTCAGGGAGTACTCAATGATTCGGGTACGCACCTTCGTCGTCGCACTGGCCGTTTCGGCCTCTTCCCTGTCCGCCCAGGCCAATGGCCATACGAATGCCATCCGGGAACTCGACGCGTACGTCGAAAAGGCCGCGAAGGACTGGAACGTACCCGGCCTGGCGATCGGGATCGTCTACAAGGGGCAGCTCGTCTTCGCCAAGGGGTACGGGGTGCGCGACGTGGGGACGAAGGCGGCGGTCGACACCCAGACCATTTTCGCCATTGCCTCTACGACCAAGGCGATCACCGCCGCCGCACTGGGCATGCTCGTCGACGAGGGGAAGGTCGAGTGGGATGATCCAGTCACGAAATATCTCCCGCGTTTCGAGATGTACGATCCGTGGGTAACGCGGGAGGTCACCGTCCGCGACCTCATCACCCATCGGGGCGGCCTGCCGAACGCGGACTACCTCTGGACGCACGGCGACAACTCGCGCGACGAGGTCATTCGCCGGATCCGCTTCATCAAGCCGACGTATTCGTTCCGTGACGGCTACATCTACCACAACGTGATGTACACGGTCGCCGGCGCGGTCATCGAGGCCGCCAGCGGGATGACCTGGGACGCGTTCATCAAGCGCCGGATCTTCGAGCCGTTAGGCATGACCCGATCGGTCACGACCCTGGCCGAAGCGAAGACGAAAGACAACCGGGCCGAGCCCCATGGCCGCCAGGGCGACACGCTGCGAGTCAGCGGCAACTCGTTCGCCGACGGCATCGGTCCGGCGGGTTCGGTCTGGTCGAGCGTGGCCGACATGTCGAAGTGGGTGAAGTTCCTGCTCGACACCGGCAAGGTGAACGGCCGTCCCCTGCTCACCCGGCAGACCTGGGCCGAGCTGTTCAAGCCGGCCACGATCATCCCGCCCTGGACCAGCAACTCGGCGCCGCAGTTGCGGATGTCGAAGCCGCACTTCCGGTCGTACGCGTTAGGGTGGTTCCAGCAGGATTATCTCGGCCGACAGGTGGACTTTCACACCGGCTCGCTGACCGGCATGATCGCCATCAATGGATTGATCCGTGAGGAAGGCATCGGCGTCTACATCATGAGCAACACCAGCTCGGAAATCCGGCATCCGCTGATGTTCAAGGTCTTCGATACCTTCCTTGGCGCCCCATCGCGTGACTGGTCGGGAGAGATGCTGGCGATGCAGCGGGCCGACGATGCAGAGGACGATCGCCGGCAGAACCAGCAGAACCAGCGCGTCGAGGGCACGAAGCCGAGCCTGGCGCTGGAGCGCTACGCGGGCACGTTCGTGGATCCCGATTCGCTGTACCCGCCCGTCACC
>CBIHMX010000096.1:0-7857 GCA_966211115.1 uncultured Gemmatimonadaceae bacterium
CAGTTACTGGTCGTTCCAGGCTGATGCTGGTCCGCCGTCGGGAAAGCCGTACGCGGTTTTTCCTGACGGCTGCGCTTCGGTGGCGTGCGTGCGACCACCGAAGGGACCTGCGGTCATCGCGCTGATCGGTCCGAGAACGACTCAGCTCACTCCACCTTTCAGCGCGGGCGTCAGGATCTGGGGAATACGATTCTGGCCTGATGCGATCGGACCGGCGCTCGGCGTTGCTGCGCGGACCCTGCGCGGTTATTTCGGGCTCCCGCTGCCGGGAATCCGGGACGATTTCCGGGAACTCGACGGCGTCATCCCCCGCAGCGACGACATTGCTATTGGCTTCGATGCGCTCGACGAGTGGGCCGCCAGGGTGCTGGCATCGGCGCCCGATCCCGACCCGCGGGTGCGCGCGGCTGTTCGCAGCATCGTCGCGCAGCGAGGCGAGTGCGCCTTGGATCGCGTCGCCCGCGATGCCGCGTTAGGCCTCCGTCATCTCCAGCGGGTATTCCCCGATGCCACCGGGCTCACCCTGCGCGAGTTCGCGCGAGTGCGCCGGGTGCGCGAGGCGCTGGCCCTCCGGTTGGCACCGGGACATCCCAGGTGGTCGGAGATCGCGGCTGACATCGGGTTCGTCGATCACGCGCACCTGACGAGGGAATTCGTCGCCCTGGCAGGCATTGCGCCCAGTTTGGCGGTCGTGCAACTCAAGACAACCGCGCACCACGACGTGAAGCCATAGACGCTCCTCCCAGAGGGAGGGCAGGTTCACGGGACAAGGCTGCATGTCGCGCAGGTACAAGCGCCGAACCAGGCTGTTCGCGCAGGATGAATGTTCACCCTGACGAGGACCGATGAATGCGTCGAACGCTCCTTGCCCTGATCCTGACCCCGATGTCGTTGAACGCGCAGCAGCCCGGAATGCCTGACGGCTCGCGCGAGCGCGCCGCGATGGCGCCGCTGGCGAAGCTGGTTGGACGCTGGGAGGGCGACGGCAGCGCCATGATCGGCCCCGGCCAGATGCACGCCGCCCGGCAGAACGAAGTCGTCGAGCTCGGCGCCGGCGGCACCGTGCTGATCGTGCGAGGCACCGGCCGGCTCAAGGAGGACAATCGCGTTGTTCACGATGCTGTCGCGACGATCTGGTTCGACGCGGCCACGAACAAACTGAGAATGCGAGCCCACCGGATGGAGGGCATCGCGGTAGAACCGGAACTCGAACTCAAGGGAGATACGCTCGTCTGGGGCTTCGCGGTAAACGGCGGACGCGTGCGTTACACCACGGTCTTCAGCGACACCGACTGGCACGAGGTCGGCCATTTCATCAGGGAAGGCATGGCGCCGATGCTGATGATGGAGATGAGGCTGAAGAAGACGGGATGACGGATGCGTGGCTACTGGTTACTTCTTCCTTGTTCCAGTAACCAGCAACCAGTCACCCTTCTTATGCCCAACGCCGAGTTACCGCTGTTCGAAATCCGTTCGTCACCCATTGCAGGAAAGGGAGCCTTTGCGCTCCAGCGCATCCCGAAGGGGAAACGCCTGATCGAATACACGGGCGAACGCGTCAGCCATGAAGTGGCCGATGCCCGGTACGAGGAAGAAGAAGAGAAGGGCAACTATCACACGGTGCTCTTCTCCGTCGACGACAAGACGGTGATCGACGCCAACGTCGACGGGAACGACGCCAGGTTCTTCAATCATTCGTGTGGACCGAACTGCACCTCGGTCATCGTGCGCAAGCGAGTCTGGCTCGAAACGCTCCGGCAGATCCAGCCGGGTGAAGAACTGACGTACGACTACGAGATCCCTAACGAGGGTGAAACCGAGGCCGAGGCACTGCGGAAGTACCCGTGCCACTGTGGCGCCGACAATTGCCGGCGCACCTTGTTGCTTCCGCCAAAGAAGCCGCGAAAGCGGAAGCGGGCGACGACGCACAAGGCAGGAAAGCGAACCAGGGCGCGCAGCCGGGCCTAGATCAGCCGGGCATTGGGAGCTGGCAGCTGGCCAGCTCCCAGTCCGGTGTCAACGCCACAACCTCACTCGCAGTGAAGGCGTCCCGTACGATTCCTCAATCGTTATGCGGAAGCGCTGATACGGCGCGGCGGGGATGCGGTGCAACCGCTTGTAGCCGATGGTGGTGCCCCGGGCAATCGGGCTCCATGCGCCACCGGTGAATGCTTCCAGGAGGTGGCGGGCGACACGCTGGCCTTTCGCAATGTCCTCACTCAGTTCCACGACAGAAACAGTTTGCGCTCCGGACAAAGACCCCTCGTAGACGCCGCGGCCGCCATCGAACTGGAAGCGCGCCTCGGCGCCCTGCAGCTGGTCGAGTGAAAAAATGCCGTTCAGGCGCCGGCGCATGCCCGTCAGCCGTTGGACGTCGACGTCGTGCAGGAGGCCGTCAGTAGTGGGCGGCACGTTGAGCAGCAGCTTCGAGTTCCTTCCCACGGACGTGAAGTAGAGTTCGACCAGTTCCTCTTCGGTTTTCACTCGCGCGTCTTCAGCCGGGTGATAGAACCAGCCCGGGCGGATCGATACGTCGGTTTCGCCGGGTCTCCAGACAGTGCCATCCGGGTCGCCGTCCTGCAGCATCTTCATGACCGCGTCGCCGCTCATGCCGGGCACGGGCACCACGGACGGATCCACTGTCGACCAGTTCGTGTCGCCCGCCACGCCTCGCTCGTTGCCGATCCATCGCACGTCGGGGCCAGCGTCCGAAAACATGACCGCATCGGGCGCAAGGCGGCGGACGTGGGCCCAGAATCGTGGCCAGTCGTACTCCTGCTTGCGACCGTTCGGGCCTTCGCCGTTGGCGCCGTCGAACCAGACCTCGTGCACGGGGCCGTACTGCGTGAGCAACTCGGTCAACTGGTCGCAGAAGAGGTCATTGTACCGCGCCGAGTCCCCGTAGACCGGCGAATTGCGGTCCCACGGCGAGCAGTAGAGACCGACGCGCAGGTTCTCCCGGCGGCAGGCGTCGACAAACTCGCGGACCACGTCACCGCTGCCGTTGCGGAATGGGCTGCTCGCGACCGAGTGGCGGGTGGTGTGCGTGGGCCAGAGGCAGAAGCCATCGTGATGCTTCGCGGTGAGGACCATCGCCTTGAACCCTGCCTCACGAGCGACCCTCGCCCACTGCCCGGCGTCGAGCCGCGCCGGGTTGAAGAGGCGCGGGTCTTCTTTCCCATCGCCCCACTCCCGGTTCGTGAACGTGTTCACCCCGAAGTGGATGAACATCGCCAGCTCATCGCGCTGCCAGGTGAGCTGGGATGGCGATGGCACCGGCCGCGTCGCCTGCAGCAAGCGCTCCCACGGTGCGAACCGAGACGTTAGGCCCGCCCCGAATGCCGCACGTATCAATCCCCGCCGCGAATAAAGACTCATGATGTCTTCGTGGGAATCCCTGTCCCCCATGCCCGATGCCCCATGCCCCATATAACTTCCCGCGTGCCTCGCGAACTCGCCATACCGGGAACCCACGATCGCGTCCTGCAGATCCTCGGACAATCGATCGACCTCGCGTCGTCGCCGGACGTGCTCGACATCGGTGCCGGCCAGGGCGCGCTGTCCAAGCGGCTTCAGGACGCGGGCGCGAACGTCAGTGCGTGTGATGTCGTTCCCGAGCAGTTCGACGTTCCCGGCGTGCAATTCCGGGCCGTGACCAGCGACGGCCGCCTGCCGTTCGATGATGCATCCTTCGACGTCGCAATAGCGATCGAAGTACTCGAACACATCGACGGCCACGACCGCTTCTTTGCCGAAGTAGCTCGCGTGCTGCGGCCGGGCGGCCGGGTGATGTTCACGACGCCTAACATCCTGTCGCTCAAGTCACGGGTCCGGTTCCTGTTCACCGGGTTCTTCTACTCGTTCGGACCGCTCGAGCCATTCACGCGCGATCCCGTGAGCCAGCACATCGCGCCGTTTTCGGTCAATCGTTATGAGTGGATGCTTTCGCAGCACGGCCTGCGGTTGACCGGGCTCCAGACCGACAAGATTCAAACGTCGTCGGTGCTCCTCGCCCTTCTCGTGCCGTTCATCCGCCTCGCGACGTGGATGGGGTCAGGTTCGAGCCCTCTCGCGGCCCGCCAGAACTCCTCAGTAGCCCTCTACGGCCGAAAACTCGTCGTGACCGCGACCAAGCTGAGCCCCAGTCACTGAGCCCTATCCGCGTTGACTACGCCCTTTCATCCGCGAAGACTCGATTCTCCAGCTTTTGACCTTACCGCGCGATCCGCCTCGATCTACCTGCCGCGAATCCAGTTCGCTCTATCTCGACAGATCGAGTATGTCCGCATACGACTGAAGCCGTCCGGTCCTGAACAGGCCAAGGACCTCTTCTATCGACGACGTCACCGAGGACGAACGCGCGTACGGGTGCTGGCGCGGACGCCAGCCGCGGTTCGACACCGATCTCACGAACAGCGCCTTCCGGTCCCGCGGCATGTCCGACACGTTGCCGTAGAATCGCTCCCAGGCGTCCCCCTGCTGGAAGAGATACTGCTCCACGTTCGACACGTAGAAAATGTCGACCGAGGCGTTCTTCTCACGCAGCCAGTCACCCACGGCCTGTAGTGCCTTTGGACCGGCAAAGTCACCAACCACGGGCACGATCAGGTTTCGTTCCTGAAGGTCCTTGAGGATCGCGAAATTCTCATCGCTCCCCATGTAGGACTGGTTGCTCAGGTCCTGGTCAGTGGCGGTCATCAGCATGCGATACGTCGGCATACCGCGACCACCCCAGCCCTGGATCGACGAGGACGAATAGGTCAGCGCCGTACCCGCATCAAAGAACGCCTTGTAGACGTACTGAATGGTCGCGCTGTCGAACGGCTCCAGGGCAAAGTTGTGATGTCGCGTCAGGCGGTCGAAGATGGCATGCAGGTTCGCCTGGTACTGCACGGAATCGCGCGGCAACGACGCCAGCAGCGAGAAGAGCGAGTCAGCCTTCAGGCCAGACGGCGGCTCGATACTCCAGCTCCTGGAGAACAGGCGTTCGAGAAAGTCGTCACGATCACTCGACATCTCGATGAGCGCCTTGTACATCAGGTGCTGCAGCATATTCTGGCGCCGGATATCCACGATGAACGAGATCCGGGGCTGGAGCGCCGTCACGTAAGTGAAGTTCTGGTCCGGGCCGACGCCCACGTACACACCATGTGTGCCGACGGCAGACAGCATTTCCCGGATCACATACTGAAATCCCAGTTCGTTCGAGACGAAATTATCCGAGTGGAAATATCCGCCTGGCTCAGACAGCCCATTGACCAGTGCCCAGAAGGTGCTGTCGTCCAGCCGGTCCGGGATCGTTGGCTCGCGTTCGCCGCAGCCATTCGCGACCGACAACAGGAAAGCAGCGCCGGTCGTTACAACGACCCGTCTGAGCGAGCGAACGTTCGAATGAGCTGGCGAGTCCATCAGCGTGCATTCTCCGAGGCGGCCTTGGCGGAATCTACGCATCGGCGCGCGACTTCGTGGATAGGCGCAGCAGCATTGGCCCTGGCGATTTCACCCGCCCTCGCGACCGCGCAACGCCCTGCAGGCCGTGCGCTACAGGAGTTGCGGGCCGGCACGATCATCACCCGCTCCACGAAATTCCGGCCCGGGACCTATCGGCTCCCAGCGCCCGCGGACACCGACTCCGCGATCATGGTTATTCGAGGCGACAGCCTCACCATCGACCTCACCGGCGTCATCCTCGAAGGCACTGCAGTGGGGTCAGACCCCGATGTGGCGAAGGGAGTGGCGATCCGGATCGAGGGCGGATCGCACATCCGGATCGTCGGCGCCCGCGTTCGCGGCTACAAGATCGGGATTCTTGCTCGCGGGACGCGCGGGCTGGAGATCCGCTCATCCGACCTGAGTCATAACTGGAAGCCGAGGCTGTTCAGTCTCGTGGAACATGAAAGTCTCCTCGACTGGCTGTCGTTCCACAACAACGAAGGCAATGAATGGATGCGGTTCGGCGCCGCGATCTATCTCGACAATGTGAGCGGCGGCGTGATCCAGTCGAATGTCGTCACGCAGGGCATGAACGCCCTGCTGATGAACCGCGTGGATCACGTGACGGTTCGCGACAACAACTTCTCGTTCAACTCGGGACTCGGCATCGGGCTGTATCGATCGAGCGACAACATCATCGTCCGCAACTCGCTCGACTTCAATGTGCGCGGGTACAGCCACGGCTTCTATCGCCGCGGGCAGGATTCCGCTGCGCTGCTCATGTACGAACAGAGCAACAACAATATCGTCGCGCTGAACTCGATGACGCACGGCGGTGACGGCGTCTTTCTCTGGGCCGGGAACTACACCATGAACACCGGCCAGGGTGGCGCCAACGACAACGTGTTCTACGCGAACGACGTGAGTTTTGCGCCGGCCAACGGCATCGAGGCAACGTTCAGTCGCAATGCGTTCCTGGCCAACATCGCCGAAGGCAACGAGTACGGATTGTGGGGCGGTTACAGCTTCGAATCGGCCATTGTCGCCAACTGTTTCGCAAACAATCGCTGGGGGATCGCGATCGAGCACGGCCAGGGGAACACGATCGTGGCCAACCAGTTCCTGCGCGACTCGACCGCCATTCGTCTCTGGGCCGACAGCATCCAGCCGTCGGACTGGGGATACCCGAAGTACCGTGACACACGAAGCCGGAGTTACCTGATCGCGCGCAATGAATTCGATGTGATCACGCGAAAGTTCCAGGTCGCGAATACGTCGACAGCGACGATCGATTCCTCTGGTGCGTCGCGCACCACTTCGTCGTGCGGGGACATACCGACCGTACCACCCGAGTATGCGTATCTCGTGCCGGAACTGCCGGGCGTCGAACGAAGCATCCCGAGCCAACCCGTCCAGCGCCGGTATCGATCCGCCATCGTCGTCGACGAGTGGGGGCCGTACGATTATCGATACCCGAAGCTTTGGCCGGTCGACAGCACGCACGCCGCACCGCTCAGGCTTGCGGTACTTGGCCCTCCCGGAACCTGGACCATCGCGTCGCGAACCGGATTGCGGGACATCTCCGCCTCGTCAGGCAGGATCGGCGACACCATTCGCGTGACGCCGCTGCCCGACTCGTCAGGCACGTGGGAATTGACGCTCGAATACCGCGGGACGGCCACGGTTTCGTCCGGCGGCGAGCGACGTGCAGCGGGAGTGCCGGTGCGCTTCTCGTACGGCCGGTGGGAACCGCCGATAGCCTGGCAGGTGCGCGCGTGGGCGTGGGCCGACTCACTCGATCCGCGCCGCGACGGGAACTGGCAGCGCCTGACGAGCGCTCCGCGGATCCTCGAGCGTGAGATGCCCAGGCTCGACTTCATGTGGTTCCGCCCCACGATTGCCGAGCTCCCCCAGGCCCGTTTCGCACTCGAGGCGAGCGGTCGGGTCCAGCTTCCGCCCGGGGAATACACGCTGCGAACCATCAGCGACGACGGCATCCGGGTGTTCGTCGACGGGCAGATGGTCATCGACAAATGGGACCTCCACGGCTCGGAGATCGACTACGCACCGCTCACTGGCGGCGCGCACGACATCCGGGTCCAGTATTTCCAGATCGATGGCTGGGCCGAGTTGCGCCTCGAGATGCTCCGCGGCGTGCAACGATCGCCCGGCTCACCAGGTCCGCACTGATCGATGCGTCGTTCAACCATCGCGCTGCTGCTGCTGATGCCGGGCGCGCTCACCATCATGGCATTGACGCAGGATCGGCCGGCCTACCGCAATGCGTCGCTTTCGCCGGACGTGCGTGCCCGTGACCTCGTCAGCCGTATGACGATGCAGGAGAAGTTCTGGCAGCTCTACATGAGCCCCGGCAGCCTCGATGACTCGACCCACGATTACTCCAACGGATCGTTTGGCCTGCAG
>CBIHMX010000097.1:0-7837 GCA_966211115.1 uncultured Gemmatimonadaceae bacterium
GCTCTCGAAGGCCGGTGGCGGCACGTTCACCGCGGCCGACCTGGACGAGTTCCAGGTCGAGTGGCAGGAGCCGATCAAGACCACGTACCGCGGCTGGACGGTCTACGAGATGCCGCCCCAGGGCCAGGGCATCGCGGCACTCATGATGCTCAACATCATGGAAAAGTACCCGTTAGGCGAGTGGGGCTTCTACGATCCCCGCGGGCTCCATGTGATGATCGAGGCCAAGAAGCTCGCTTACGCCGACATGCTGCGCTACGTCGGCGACCCGAAGTTCAGCACGGTGCCGGTGGCACAGATGCTGTCCAGCGAACATGCGGCGTCACGCGCGGCGCTGCTGGACATGAAGAAAGCCGCCTGCGACGTGATGCCGGCGGAGATCGCCGGCCTCGAATCCGCGCACGGCGGCGACACGATCTACCTCACCGTGATCGACGCCGAGGGGAACATCGTCTCGTTCATCCAGAGTACTTACTCTGCTTTTGGTAGCGGGCTGGTGCCGCCGAAAGCCGGCTTCGCGATGCACAACCGCGGGGCGCTCTTCACCATCGAACCGAACCGGCCGAACACCCTGGCACCGCGCAAGCGCCCGCTGCACACAATCATCCCCGCGTTCATGGAAAAGGACGGCACGCGTATCGGATTCGGCATCATGGGCGGCTGGACGCAATCGCAGGCGCACGCCCAGTTCGTCTCGAACATCGCCGACCACGGCATGACGATCCAGCAGGCACTCGAAGCTGGACGATTCGTCAAGAATTCATTCCGTGGGTGCGATGTAAACCTTGAAGTGCTGGTTCCCGAGTCGGCCCGTGAGGCGCTCAAGGCGTTAGGCCATGAGGTGCGCGTCGTACCGGCAAGGACCGACACGTTCGGGCGAGGCCAGGTGGTGATGAGCACGCCCAATGGAGTGCACTTCGGGGCCAGCGAGCCAAGGCACGATGGTGCCGCTATCCCTCAAGGCTCGATAAGAAAACAGGATGTTCGCAGGTAGAGCTGAACACGGGCTACGCCGGTGACACAGAAAGACACTGATTTGAGCAACCGAAGAAGGGCTGCTCCGTGAGCAATCCCTTTACGCTGCTGCGTTCAGCCCTTCTTCGGTTGCTCAATCGGTGTCAATCAGTGCAATCGCCGTAATCCGTGTTCTGCCCTACCCGAGAAATCGCAGTTAAAAAAATCGTGGGTTAACGACGTTATTGAAGATGGACCCAAAGGTGTACGTGATCCCGAAGAACGCGTTGTACTCGTAGCCCGTCAGCAACGCCCGTCGTCGTAACAGCACGTCGGCCTGGTCTTGTTCGCCTTTAGGCAGGTAGACCTGGTCGTGGATCCAGCTGTATCGCCCGCCAAAGCGCACGCTGAAGCCTCGGAAGAGCCGCACGCTCAGGTTTCCCGACAGATTGGTGCTGCGCTTGCCCGGGTCGTTCACGTACCGCCGGTGTTCGAACCGGATGTTGCTGTCGCCCCAGGGCTGACGCGTCGCGTACTCGACGGCCGCCAGCGCCAGCGGGAAGGTTTCGCGCACCTTGTCGAAGATCGTCGTGTCCTCGTAGATGAACGCATCGACACCGACGCCGAGCTGGAGCGCGAGATACCGCCGAGTCGACTCCCCATAGTCAAAGACGTTGTACTCGATGGCTGGGGTGAACTCCGTCCGCAGCTTCTGGTTGCGGAAGGTCTCGGAACCGATCGACCCGCGAACGCCCGCGGACAGGTGATTCGTCAGGCTTTTTACCAGCAACAGATTATTTCGCCAACTGCGCTGGTTGTTGGTGAAAGTCTCGCTGGAGATCACGTTCCCCAGGCTGTCGAACTCCTCGTCGGTAATGCGATCGTTCGAAAAGTTGTACGACGACTCCAGCTCCAGTTTCCATTCCGCGGTGGTCCGGTTGGCGCTGATCTCCACGTCGAGCTCGCGGGAGCGTTCACTGCGTTCGCCGCCCAGGTCACCGCTGAGGTCGACCTCGAACACCCAGGCATTCCAGGGATCCCGGGATGGCAGCGTTTGCGTCCCGCCCGCGTCATCCGTCGCGCGCGACATCGAAATACGCAGTGACTGCGCCGCGACCGTGCGAGCGACAAAAGGAACCAGGCCGAGCGACAGCGTGCGCGTCAGGCCGGATCGTTCCTCGTCCTGCGTGGTTGTTGGGTTGGTCGCGAAGAAAAGGGTATCCGAGCGGCCCGCGAATGCGCGTTGGCCGATGAAAGCCAGTGTGTAGGTCTCACTGTTGCCCGCGCCATCCTGCTGGGTGACCAGTATGTGTACATCCGCCACGGTGCGATCCCGCACCCAGTTGACGTAGGCGATCTCCGTGCGCACGAACTCGGAATCACATTCGTCGCAATCGAGGAAGACCGATAAGGTCTGAATTGATTGGGTTGAAGGATTCTGCGCATGCACCTCGGCCGTGGTTAAGAACGAAACGATGCCCAACAGAGACCACACGCCTGGACCTGACGCCATCACCACCTCCTTAAGAACGATTTTCGTTGAGAACGATCGCCACTGAAAAGCAGAACACGGACTTCACGGATGACATGATTTACACCGATTTGAGCAGGCGAGTACGGCCCTCGTACGCTGGCGCGAAATACCAGACCCCTGTGGCCGTACTCGCCTGCTCAATCAGTGTTGATCCGTGCCACCCCGTGCAGCCCGTGTTCGGCTTTTACTGCGGTAATCTTTTCTAACCGCGGAGATCGTTCTAATAGCGGTTCATGATCGCACTCTGCAACGCCTGCAGGCGATCGGGACTCCCCACGAACAGGTTTTGCGGGACGGCGCGGTATTGGAGGATCTCAGAGTAGATCTGCGCCTGCTCGTATTTGTTAACCCCCAATCCGGCCAGATACTGTAATCGGAGGTTACGGTCCCGGTTTACCTGGGCGTCCACCAGCCACGGCTGGAGTTGTGGGCCCTGCGCCGCGAACGTGGACAGCAGGTCGATGCCGTTGTAGAAGCCGATCTCCGACAGCGATTGCGCGACGACCGCGAATCGCGGATCGGCCAGCCGTTGCTCGATCAGGTCGACGTCGATCTTCGCGTCGCCATTCTGGCCGAGCAGGACGACATCGTATCCCCCGCCCTGGTGCGTGTTGCCGAAGATCATGCCATTCGGGAATACCTCGAGGAACGTGGCGATTTCGCTCTTCACGGCCTGCGTGCCGCTCTCGTAGAGCTGCACGAACACCGTGATCACGCCACCCGGATTCAGGTGGTCCTTGATGGTCTGGAAGAACTCGCGCGTATACAGCGTGGCCGCGCCCTTCACCCAGGGGTCGAAGGGGTCGGACGTGATCGCGTCGAACTTCCGGCGGCTGGTCAACAGGTAGTGCCGTGCATCGTCGATCTGGACGTGCACCTTTGGATTACGCACGACGTCGTAATTGTGCTCGGAGAAATATGTGGACACGACCTCCGGCACCAGCGGCTCGATCTCGGCGATCACCACGCTATCCACGATCGGGCTGATGCTCACCGCTCCCGCCGTGACACCGGCGCCGCAGCCGATGACCAGCACGCTGCGCGGGTTCGCGGGCACGAGCGTCGTTAGGTGGCCGAGCATGCGCTGCAGCCGCATGTCCTGCGGCAGGCTGGATGCCTGTACCTTGCCGGCGTTGTGATAGTTGAGCGCGCCGCTCGCCTCGCGTGACACCGCCATCGAGGAATTCATCCCTTCACCGACGTAGATGAACTCGCCGTGGCTACCGCGCCAGGTCACACCGTACCGGCCATACGCGACCAGCAGCGCGGGGATCTGGGGCACCGACGCAACCAGCAACGCGGTCAGCGCGATGGTGATCATGCCGTACAGTCCCCCGCGCGGCGACATCTGCAACTTCCCCGACTCGCGCGACCATTCCATCGTGAACATCAGCAGCGCGCTGATCGCCGCGATGATCATCAGCGCCCGCTGGCTGTTCTGCGTGCCCAGCGACGCCAGCGCCACCAGGCTCGCCAGCACGGCGCCGAAAATCGCGCCGACCGTGTTCGCGGCATACACCGAGCCCACCAGCCGTCCCGGGTCCTGGTCTTTCTGGGCGACCGCCGCCAACGCCAGCGGGAAGCTCATCCCCCACAGGAATGCGCCGGGAAGGACGACCCATAACGCGCGAATGAGGTCGATCTGGAACGTGGCCATCGGATCCGGCGCCAGGGCCGGGTTCACCGGCCAGTTAGGCAGCGCCACCATCTGCGAATACGCCGCCCAGGCCAGCGCGACCACGAGCAGCAGTTGCGTCCACCCCAACGCGTGCCGCGGGTTCTTCAGGTTCTTCGCCAGCGCCGCGCCCACGCTGCTTCCCCCGCCCAGCCCCATCAGGAACGCCGCCAGGATGAGGGAGAACGTGTAGACCGTGCCGCCTAACAACAGCGTGAGGAGCCGCGACCAGATGACCTGGGCGCCCAGCGCAGTCATGCCCGAGAGCCCGATGGTGACGAGCACCGGCCAGGATCCCGGGGGGACCACCGCGGTTGGCGCGTTCGAATCGCTCACCGGCGGCGTATGCGGTGCACCCCGCGCATACAGGAACGCCAGCCCGGCGACACCGAAGTTGATCGCCGCCGCCACGAACGTCGCGAACGACACGTCGTGACTCCGCAGCAGGTAGAAACCGGCCAGCAACGTCCCGAACACCGCGCCGACGATGTTGCCGCCGTAGAAGAAGCCGAGCCACGACACGCCACTCGGCGTGGCCGTGACGTACCGCGCAATCGCCGGCAGCGTGGCGCCCATGAGCAACGTGGGCGGCAACAACACGAGGGCCGCGATCAGGCCGCGCACGAGCAACCCGACGAAACCCGGTCCGCCGATCGTGGTGTACAGCCCTCCCGCATACGGCAGGATGAACAGGATGAGGATGCCCGCGACACCAATCCCGGCTTCGAGTTGGGCATACACGCGGACCGGATGCCTGGACGTCGACACGAACTTCGGCAGCAGCAGCGAACCGAGGCACATCCCGCCCATGAAGGTGCCGAGCAGCACACCTAACGAGATGGCGCTCGAGCCGAGGCTGAGCGAGAGCATCTGGAACCAGACGACTTCGTAGATCAGCGCCGCGGCGCCGCTCCCCACGAACAGCAGGATCAGCGCGGGCAGGAACGGCGCGGTGGGAACCGTGGACGGCGCAACGGTTTGGCTTGAGGCGGTGGCCATTTAGGGGGGTGAAAAAGACTGGGGAATATGCTTTCCGGGACGGGCCGGGCACAGGTGGCCCTGCAATGCCGTCGCGGACTTACGTCGTGAGGCCATCGGGTGTTGGACGGACCGGGCCCCGCCGTGCGTCAGCCGGCCCGTGCGGCCTCGAGCGCGTCGATCAACTCCTGAATCGCCACGGGCTTCCTGAGCACGCGGACGACTCCCTCCCCCGGTGTCAAGGCGAGGGCCTCCGGCGGTGCGTACGCCGTCATCAGGACCGAACGCGCCGTCGGTTGCCGCGACCGGATGGCCCGCCAGGCATCGACGCCATTCATGCGCGACATCCGCACGTCCATCAGGTACAGGTCGACGTCATCCTGTTCGCTCAGCGAAACGGCCTCGTCGCCGTCATAGGTCGCCAGCGTTTCCCAGCCGTGCAATTCCAGGATGTCGCGCAACGTACTGACCATGTCACGGTCGTCGTCCACGATAGCGACGCGTTTGCGACCGCTCACGCAGGTCCTGCCGCCGGTACTTCGAGCGTGAACACCGCGCCGCCATCGGGATGGTTCGCTACCGTGAGCGATCCTTCGTTGGCGAACGCCAGTGACCGCGACACCGAAAGGCCGAGGCCAATCCCGCGCGCTTTCGTCGTGAACAATGGTTCGAAAATCTTGTCGGTGAGTTCCACTGGGACGCCGGGACCTGTATCTCGCACGTCGATGCGAATACGACCAGCACCATTACGGGCGCGGACGCTGAGGGTTCCAGTATTCTGGCCGATGGACTGGGCGCCGTTGGTCAGCAGGTTCACCAGGATCTGGCCGATCTGGTCCGGATCGACGTGCATCGGCGGCAACTGGTCTTCCACCATGACGTCCAGGCTGACGTGGGCCGGCATCGTGACGCGCTCGATCTGCTCGCTGAGAAAAGGCTGGACGTTCACGAGCTTTCGCTGCGGCGATTGGTTTCGCGTCGAGTCGAGCAGGTCCGTGACGATGCGTTCCGACAACTGGATCTGGGCACGCAACAGGTTCAGGTACTGGTGCGCCTTGGGTGACGACGCGTCCATCGCGCGCTCGAGCAGGTACACCGAGTTGGACATCACGCCGAGCGGATTCCGCAGCTCATGGCCCACGCTGCTCGCCAGCTGCCCGATCGTTGCCAGGCGTTCCTTGCGGACCAGTTCATCCTGCGTTTCCCGCAGCCGCGTCATCGCGTTCTGCAGGTCGGCGGTGCGGTCGGTGATCCGGCGTTCCAGTTCGTCACGCGCTTCGCTCACCCGTCCCGCCATGGTCGAGAAGGAACGTGCCAGCCGGCCGATTTCATCCTGCCGGGCCGTTTCGGTCGGACGCCGACCGAGATCGCCGGCGGCGATGAATTCGGCGGTCCTGGTCAGGTCGGCCAGCGCGCTGGTTACGTCCCGGCTGAGAAAGATGCCGGCCAGCAACGCCAGCAGCACGACCGCGAGCGCCACCAGCAGCGACTGCCAGGACAGGAGACTGATCGGGCGCAGGATGTGCGCGTTAGGGTACTCCAGGTAACACGCCCACGGCGTTCCCGGAATGACCGATCGCACGCTGGTGTGCTGCACCTGTGCCTGACGAGTCCGCGCCGAGTCCCGGATGACCGGTTCCCGAACCGAGTCGGTGACCTCCACGACGGCGCTGCCGTCGGCGTTTCCGATCAGGACGATCGCGCTGTCCCCGATCAGGTCGCCCACGGTCCGGAGCGACTGCGTCACGCGCGGGATGCGACGCCACTGTAACAACTGCCCCACGACCCGGCCGCTATCCCTGACCGGGACGGCCATGGACCATTCGAGCACGCCGTTCACGAGACGGAAGGGGGAAACCCTCGCGCTGTCGACCGCGGTGAATTCGCCGATCGGTTCCTCTCGTGCCAGCTCCGGCGCGACACCGTCGACCTGGCGGCCGTGGACGTCCACCAGCGCGACCGTCACCTGCGAGTTGGTGTCGGGGCGCAAGCGCCGCAATAGGGCCTGCGCCGTGTCAGGGAGCGGCTTTCCGGGATTGCGAAAGGCCTGGATGATCGCCGGGTGCTCCGCAATCGCGACGCTTCGCTCCTTCAGCACGCCGATACCGTTGCCGGCGACGTCGCCGACGGTTTCGGCCGCATGCGTCAACCGGTCGGTGGCCACCTCGATCGCCGAGCGGCGCGCGGCGCCGTACGCGAGGGCCGCGAGCGTCACGACCGCCCCGATCAGGATCAGGGCCATGACCGCCGGGACTCTCCAGCGCAGCGAGAAGCGATCGATCATCGTGAGTCCGGTTCCATCTCAGTAGGGCAAGTTGACACCCGGAGGCCTCGGCGCCATACCCCTTAAGGGTAGGGTCAGTCGGGGGACGAGGGTAGGATGGGTACGGATTGGCGAGGATTGCTACGGATTGACGCGGTAGATCAACAGCCGGAGAAGCGAGTCTCCGCGAATTTGGCGAATCTACGCGGATGTGTGGTGTGAACTTCAGTTCGCGCGAAGAACGACATGCTTTTACCTATGTCCGATCCGGACCGAAGTAACTGAGGGAACAGATCCGCGTTGATTCGCCAAATCCGCGGTGACTCGGTCCTCAAGCCGTTGACCTACCGCGTCAATCAGTTTGACCAATTGCCGTGCAAAGGCACCATCGGATGCGGGCTGGATTGACGCCGCAGGTCAACTGACTGAACAT
>CBIHMX010000098.1:0-7758 GCA_966211115.1 uncultured Gemmatimonadaceae bacterium
CCCGATCCTTGCCGACGCGGCACCGGACCGTCCGCTGCGGCTGGTGGCCTACGGACGCATCGAACCCGGCGATACCGGTGTACCGCCGGGCGATTATCGCGACAGTGTCACGATCACTGTCGCGTTCTAGATTCGCGCGTCCGGCGGGGGGAGCAAAAACCGATGAGACTGAGAACGCGGCGCGGAGCCGTGGTTGTGCTGCTTGGCATCTTGATGGTCGCGTTGATGAGTGTATCCGCGATCTCCATCGATTTCAGCCGGATGTGGACACTGCGGAATGAGCTGCAGACATCCGCCGACGCGGCAGGGCACGCAGGAGCGCTCCAGCTCCTACCGCCTAACAATGCCGGCAGCACGGTGGCGGTTGCGACGAGTTATGCCGGTGCCAACCTGGCCATGCAGGGCCCGGTCACCGTGGACTCCGTCGTGCTTGGCGACTGGGATGATGCCGCCAAGACATTCACGCCAGGCGCACCACACACGGACGCGGTCAGCGTGACGGTCAGTCGCCAGGCGACTGGACTCGTCATGCAGCTGGTCGGGGTGTCGCAACCGCGGCTGAAGGCGCGCGCCATCGGGTGGGCCGATGCGCCGGTGGCAACCGCGACCGGATGCATCAAGCCGTGGGCAATCCCGTACGTGACGCTGATGTACCGGATCAACCTGTATCGGAACTCCGCGGGGACCGGCACGTACACGCCGCCGAACAGTTTTGCCAACATGACGCGCCCCTTTGACCAGGTGAGTGACCTCGCGGCTCTGAATAACATGTCCGCTGCCGAGCGAACGTTCAGTCTCAAGCTCGGAAGTGGTCAGGTCGATGATCAGGCGAATTCGACCATGCCGGGCAACTATCAGGCGGTCACGCTCCCGGAGTGGATCGACGGGCCCACCGGCGACACGACACACAGCCTTCCCAGCGGCGGCAATTCGTATCGCGATAACATCGCGGGGGCGACCTGTAACACTCTCGATATCGGTGACGTGCTGCAGACGGAGCCCGGCGTCATGTCAGGTCCCACGATTCAAGGCGTCGTTGGCGGAACGCCGGCAAACGGGCCGGGCGTTTGTGTGGGGGGGCTTCGCGGTGAAACGGACAACGCGAACATCAACCACTCGACGTTCGGAGACTGTCTGAATGCCAGCGGTCAGGTTGGGGTGGACATCAAGTCCGCCTTTTACTACTGCGCGACGAACTGCAACGGCCGGTCATATGTCGAAGTCAAGCTCCTCGGTTCCTTTACTCTTACCAAGGTCTATCCGAAGAAGAAGAACGGTTCGTTCGACAAGGCCGAAGTGGTCGGAATCTTCAAGCCGATGACCGATCCTGGGGATGTGGGTTCAGGCAGTACCACCCTGGTTAAGCCGATCATTGTGCGATAGACGACCGGATTCCAGCTGATCAACGGACAGGAGGCATTGGAACATTCCAATGTCTCCTGTCTGGTATTGTGGCATGGATCCAGCAGGAAGCCGTCTTGGAACGGCCGCCCGTGATATTCGGGCACGGCGGCAGTATGATCAATCGTGTGGCGGCGGGGGTTGGGTTGGGGCATTGCAGTTTGACTTTCTGTTCAGGATTCCAGTCTGCGTAGACGGGCGGGCGTTCGCCGCACTGGAAGGAGAACGTTGCAAATGAGAATCAGATCCCGGCGCGGCGCCATCGTGGTCATGCTCGGCATCATGGCGGTCACGATGATGAGCATCTCGGCGATTTCGATCGACTTCAGCCGGCTGTGGACCCTGCGGAACGAACTGCAGACCAGCGCCGATGCGGCGGCCCATGCTGGCGCCGTCCAACTGGCACCGCCCAACAACGCAGGGGCCACGATAGCGGTCGTGAACGCGTATGCTGGCCTCAACCCGGCCATGCAGGGCGCGGTGACCGTGGATTCCGTGATCCTCGGCGACTGGGATGACAAGCTCAAAACGTTTTTCCCCGGCGCGGCAACCACTGACGCAGTCAGCGTTACCGTCAGTCGGCAGTCTACCGGCTTGATCATGTCGTTGATGGGCGTGACACAACCCCGTATCAAGGCGCGCGCGATCGGCTGGGCGGATGCGCCGGTGTCTGATGCCACGGGATGCATCAAGCCATGGGCGATTCCCTATACCCTCCTGATGTACCGGATCAATGTGTTCCGGAACACACTCAATCCGGGGACCTTCTCGCCGCCTAACAGTCCTGCGAACCTGACGCGCACATTCGACCAGGTGGCTGACCTGAACGCCCTCCAGCAGATGTCCATTGCTGACCGGACTTTCAGCCTGAAGCAGGGGAGCGGGACGATGAATGACTCCGGCGCCACGATCGCCGGTAACTATCAGGCGGTGGTGCTTCCGGAATACTGGGATGCCGCCACGCAGGCGAACAACCCGAATTACCAGGCCAGCGATGGTGGCGGGATGAATTATGCCAACAACATCTCTGGTGCCAACTGTAACACGCTCGACATCGGCGACATCCTGAAGACGGAGCAGGGCGTCGCTGTCGGCCCCACATTACACGGATTTCTCGGCACCGGTGGAGTAACCGGACCTGGTCTCTGCACGCACATCTCTGGTCATCAGGACAGCATCAACCAGAACGATTCGAGGTACGGTGACTGCGTAGATGCCGCGGGCAATACGGGGACAGACGTGAAGGCGGCCTTCTACTACTGCGCGAGCAGTTGTAACGGAAAAACCGAAGTGGAAGTCAAGATGCTCGGTTCCTTTACACTGAAGAAGATTTACCCCCAGGGGGACCACGGCCAGAATCCGCAGTGGGAGGCATCGGAGATCGTCGGCATCTTCAAACCGATTTCCGATCCCGGCACCGTCGGCACCGGGAGTACCATGTACACGCAGGTTATCATCGTCCGGTGATCGCGACCGAATGTCGGGGGACCGGGCAACGCTCCCGGTCCCCCTTTGCGTCTCTGGAACTGCCGAATCCTTGATCCCACCGGCATGGCAATTGCCTATTATTTGACCGTGCCAATGAAGCGCATTCTTCGCGGGGTTGCCTTGGGGGTTTGCCTGGCGAAACCCGTGGCCGCCCAGTTCCCCCGCCTCGCGCCACCGCCCCCCTGCAAGGCCACGGGACCGGCTCCGTCCTACCTGACGTACTGGAGTGCGGCGGCCGCGCGGGATGCGCGTCCTAAAGTGGCTGTCTTCGCCCTGCAGCCGGAAATCGACGACGCCAACAGGCTTTTCCTGGCGGTACTGGTACCCGAACGGATTCGCCAACGGCTGTCCCGGGACTCGCGAATTCATGTTGCAACGGAGGCGAGTGTTTCCCGCGCCTACATGGAATCGCGATCGCGCCAGGATTCGGCAGCCCGGATTCTCGACGCCGACTATGTGATTTCCGGAAAGCTTTTTGTCTCCGGAGACCGCCAGGAAATTCACCTCACGCTGACCCGGCCCGGCCACGCCGCGGCTGTGTGGCAGGCATCGTTCCGCGCGACTACGGCACTCCGTGCGGTTGAAGACGCGGCGGTGCGCGGCCTGGCCAGGGCGCTACGTCTCCCGGCTACTCCCACGTTGCCGCAGGGCTGGCCGACGACCGACGGCGGATACGATGCTCTGCTCGCTGGCGACGCATTCATGCGGACGCCAACTCGCACGGGTCTGGACTCGGCGCTCTTTTATTACGGACGCGCGCTCACGCTGGAACCGGCGTCAGGAATGGCCGCCGCCCGTCTGGCGCGTGCCTCCGTGGAAATGCTGGAGCGGGGCGGCGAGATCCCGGGGTATCCGGGAACCGCCGGGCAGCAGCGCGTGAACGAGTTGATCGCTCGTGCCTTCGCGGCGGAATCGAGTTCGGAAGTGTGGACCGTCAAGGCGATGCTGTCACGCGTGACCGATCCGGTGCGCTTCAACGGCGCGTTGTCGTCACACACGCGCGCCGTGCGTCGCGATCCTGACGACGCTGATGCGCAGCACGAGTATGGGATGACCTTGCTCCGTCTCGGTGACACGCGAGGTGCGGAAGCGCGCTTCCGGCGCGCGCTTGGAATCTCCCCTGGACGGGCCAACACCCTGGCGGCGTTAGCCGAGCTGGAATTGGAAGCGTCGCGTTGGAGCGCGGCGTGCGCCGTCAGCAACGCCAGTATCGCTGCCTGGCCCTATGATCCGGCCCCGTATGCCACGCGGGCCGAGGCCCGGCTGCGCCTTTCCGACGCGCGCGATGCGTTTTCGGATGCCGAACTCGTAGCTCGTCTGGCACCCGGCGCGTGGCCGGAGGCGCTGAGATTACTCATCAAACAGCGCACGAGTAACGTGGACGATGCGCGCCAACAGATCACCGCGCTGACTGGCAGGTGGCTCTCACCGGGGTTGGAACTCTCCGTGAAGGATGCGGAGTTCATGGCAATCGCCTACCTGGCAATGGGCGACCAGCGTCGTGCCATTGAGTCATTGCGTCGGGCGCGCCCGGTCGGGACTGACCTCCGGGTGGCGCTCCGTGGTCCGAGGTTAGCCGCGATCCGGAGCGACACCGCGGTGGCACGCATGATCATCGAGGCCGAAGGTCGCGACCGCCGTTAGGCGGGCGCCGGTGGGACCGCAGGTTCCGGGTTGGCGGGGGTCGCGCTCACCGTTTCGGCCTCCCTCGCCGGGAGCAGCAGAAGCAGCAGGAGTGCCGGCGCGTAAATCGTGAAAACCAGGTACGGGAGCGCGATCTCGTTCTGTGCCGGTGACGCGTGACTGGGGTACCACATCAGGTAACCCACCCAACTCATGGCCGACAGCGCAAACGACCTCCAAAGCGTCGATGGGATCAGCCAGAGGATCAGGGAGTCGTAGAAGACTGGCAGCTGTGGTACGAGCGACATTGCCACGAATAGTCGTCCTTCGCGCCGGCGCCAGCGGAGGACGCCTAACAACAGAAAGCAACCGAGGAGCGTCGTGGCGGGTCCGCGGTATTTCGTCATACCGGTCGTGACCTCCCGCCAGTCTCCCAACCATCCAGGGAGGACCAGGAAGGAGATGGCTACCAGCAGCAGGCCACCGATGATGCCCTTGAGCGACGGCCTATAAATCCAGGCTGCGAGGCCAATGGTCGGCTTGGCGGCAGCAAAGAACTGAAATGCCGGCATGAGTGCTGCAGCGGTCAGTAGCGGTGACCATTGCCCGAGGATGGCCGCCTGCACGAACGGTGCGCTCAGGAAAAGGGGCAGGCGGTACGGTGAGTCGCGAAGTAGTGCCCAGGCCAGAAGGGTCGACGAAAAGCCGATAAAGAGCGCGCCTGCGACCTCAGGGCGCAGGAACGAAAAGGGCATGGCCACGAGGGCTGCCGGCAGCGGATAGAGGAAGTCGGCGTTGAAGGGATATGCGCCAACTGCACGAATGACTTCGTATGGATTTTGTCCGTCGAGGAGCGCACGTGCTGCGCGCCAGGGGTAGGAGAAGTCCTTGGCAAAGTGTTGGGGGTGCGACTGCATCGCAAAGTACGTGATGAATGCCCCCCAGCCCCCGACGGCCAATGCCATGATCAGCCGGTCTCCGGCGGCGAGTGTTCGCCTGTCTTCTGGTCGAGTCATCGATACGTGACGAGCGGTAACCAGATGAGCATCGTGGCGGCGATGATCAGCAAGGAGAGGAGACCCGCGTCAATCCAGTTGGAAGGAACCCGCTCAGCCGTTCCTGCGCCTTTCGTCTCTGGATCGACCTCTCGATTCGGCCGACTGAGGATCAGCAACAGCACCGGCGCATAAACCAGGAATATCACCATTCGACCGAGACCTTCCGCGTAGAGATCGAATGTCGAGTACGACGCGAACGTCACGGTTCCCCAATAGACGGCCTGACTGAGGAGGGCCAGCACCAGCGTTTCTCTCAGAGTACGGCACACGAAAAAAAGCAGCAACAGGTCGTAGAGGCTTGGCGTGTGCGGTACGGCCACCAAGGCGAGAAAAAGCCGTGCATCGGGACGTTTCCAGCGAAGGGCCGCGATAGCCAACAGCGGTCCGAATGGGAACGTGAGAAGCGCAGCCTGCACATGTGGCGCGGTCACAATGGCCTTACGCCAGCTCCCGAACCAGTCCGGGCGGACAAGGAAACAGAGTGCGACGACGACCGCGCACCCGGTCAGGGCGATGCCGAGACGCCTGCCGCTCATCGAGGCCAGTGTCGCGAGACCTACGTTAGGTTTTGCGGGTGTGAGGAACGCGATCGACGGTACCCAAGCGGCGGCAAGAAACAGTGGAGCCCATTGGTTGCGTGACGCGGCGATGAGATAGGACGCGCTCAGCAACATGGGCCAGTGCGTGCGCCAGCGGGGCGCTGCTGCCCATCCCAACAACCCAGCGGCGACCGTCGAGAACACGATACGCGCCGCCTCGATCGGCAGAAATGCAAACGGAACGGCGTAGAGGACGGCGGGCAGTGGATAGTACAAGGGCCAGTTCCACTCGAATGTCCTGCCGGGACCGACGACTGCATACGGATCCGTCCCGTCGAGCAGTGCATTGGCGGCATGCCACAACTGGTCGAAATCGGTTGGCCATTGTGGTTCGTGCAGCACCCTCGCCGCGGTGAAGGCACAGGTGAGAATCGCGACGGCAGCGGCTATTGCCCATCGGGGTGGGGACTGGACCGCCGTCGTCACGCTGGTCAACGTGGCTTGATTGTCTGCAAGCTTTCGAGCGCGCCATCCACCAACCGCACTGGACCTTCGTTAGGTCTCCTCAGCACCATGAGAAGCGCCGGGAAGTAGCAGATCCAGAGGGTTCCGTTGCCGACCAGGTTCCCCCATGCGGCGTAATCCGGTTGCGGCGTGTTGAATCCGACGTAGAAGAACAAAGCCACCGTTGACGCGGCGAACACCAGCGCCTCGCGACTCGTCAGGCAGACAACGGCCAGCAGCATCTGGTCGTAGAACGTCGGCGCCACCGGGATGACCGAGATCGCAAGGAGCCATCGAGCCTCCGGACGGCGCCACCTGAGGCCCGCGAGCAACATCAGGAACCCAAGGGGCCTGAGCACGTGTGGCTTGAAGTGTTCCGCTGATCGCACGTTCGACAGCCATGACTCGTGCCATCCAGGCTGCAGCAGCTGGCTTACGATCAGAAGGGCCACCCCACCCCCGCACATCCACGCGATCGTCCGAACATCGCGGGAGCCGGCGATGAGGGCAGCGCCGAGGTTGGGCTTCGCGATACTGAATGCCCCCAGCGCCGGCAGGAAGTACGCCGCGGCGAAGAGGAGCGACCACTGGCCCAGTTCCAGCGTGACCATGAACGACACGCTGATGAAGACCGGCCAGCGGCTCCAGCCGTTCCGGCTGATGGCCCAGGCGAATAACGCAGCCGACACGCCGCCGAAGAGCGCCCGCGCCGCGATGACCGGAAGCAGACCTAACGGCGCTACGGCAACGAGGGCCGGGACCGGATAATACAGCGGCCATCGCCAGTGAAACTCCCGGCCCGGGCCCACCACCTGGTACGGATCCTTGTCCTGCCACAGCGCGCGTGCCCCGGCCCAGACCTGGTCGAAGTCGCTCACGAAATCGGGGTTGGCCCATCCGTGCATGGTGACGTAGATGCCGCAGACCAGGCCAATCGCCATGGCGATCGCAAGTCGCCTCTGCCAGGACATAAGAACGTCCGCCTGACGTGGCGTTGTGAGTGGGTCGGGCGTCAGATTGTTGGTCACGACTCCTGAAGCCATGTCCGAGACGACTTATCTGGTTACTGGTGAGGCGGGGTTCATCGGCTCAGCGCTCGTACGCGCGCTGATTGAGCAGCGCGCCGGCAACGTCGTCAACATCGA
>CBIHMX010000099.1:0-7669 GCA_966211115.1 uncultured Gemmatimonadaceae bacterium
CTTGCTCCCGGCGCGACGGCTATCGCTGAATCACCGCAAGCTTTCCAGTTCGATTTCGGTGAACCGCCAGGCCGGGAGCTGATCTGGATGGGCGGTGGAATCGGGACGCTGCTCACGCTCGGCATGGTTGTAATCCTGATTTACATGCGACGACTGGCCCGTTCGACACGGGACGCACTGTCACTGATCGAAGGTCAGGTCGCGTCGCAGCACGCGACGCTCGCATCGGGCATCGACGCAATCGCGGTCGAAGTCGAGCGGCTGGGCGAGGGGCAGCGATTCATGTCGAAGACCCTTGCGGGAGAACGTCGAGTCGAAGCGAAGTGAGGGTCCAACGGTGCACCGTGGGACGGAAGGGACCTCGAGATGCATTGAGTTGACCCTGCATTCTTTGCTCCCGCCAGCATCTGCACCCTGATTCGGCCTTGCCGCGCCCGACACGCGCCGTATGATCTGACGTGCCATGAGTGCCGCACGCGAGCTCGACGAGCTGTTCCCTGTTGTCTACGAGGAGTTGAGGCGCGTCGCCCACCGCCACATGCGGGGTGAGCTGACCGGCCATACCCTCAGTACGACTGCGCTCGTTCACGAGGCCTACCTGGAGATGGCCAAGCTCCGTCACGTGAACTGGCCGGGCCGGGAGTACGTGCTGGCGGCCGCATCACAGGCCATGCGCAGGGTGCTGGTGGACTACGCGGTCGCACGAAAGGCGGGCAAGCGGGGAGGTGGCGCAATCGCCGAACCCATCGACGACGCCGTGGTGATGGCCGTCGAACGCAGTGAGGAACTCCTGGCGCTCGATGAGGCGCTCAGCCGGCTGGCGGCGGACAACAATCGTTATGCACGCGTGATCGAGTGCCGGTTTTTCGGCGGCATGAGCATCGAGGAAACGGCAGCCGCCCTCGGCACCTCGGCGGCGACCGTCAAGCGGGACTGGACCGTGGCCCGGGCGTGGCTGAATCGCGAGCTTGCCGGTGGCTGACGCCGGGAGCGATCGCTGGCGGCGGATCGAGGAGATCATGGAAGCGGCACTCGCGCTCATGCCCTCCCGTCGCGACGCCTACCTCGACCTCGCCTGCGATGGTGACCTGGAGCTGCGGCGGGAAGTGGCGTCGCTGATCGAGGCGCACGAGCGAAGCGGTGTGGTGGACCGCCTGGCCGCCGACCTGGCGCCGCTGGCCGCGCGCGTGCGCGAGACGACGGCGTTAGGCACCGGGGCGCTGCAGGGACGCACGGTCGGCCAGTACGACGTGGTGGAGCGCGTCGGCGGTGGCGGCATGGGCATCGTGTACAAGGCGCTCGACAGGCGGTTGGGCCGCACGGTGGCACTCAAGTTCCTGCAGCCGCGCCTCAACGAGGACGACTCGGCGGCCGAACGATTCCGACTCGAGGCGCGCGCGATCGCCGCGCTCGAGCACCCGAACATCTGTACGATCCATGAAATCGGCGAGACCGATGACGGGCAGCTCTACCTCGCCATGCCGCTCTACGAAGGGGAGACCGTCCAGCAGCGCATCCGCCACGGGCCGTTACCAATCGGTGACGCGGTTTCGATCGCGGTGCAGGTGGCGCGGGCACTGGCAAAAGCACATGCTCGCGGGATCATCCACCGCGACATCAAGCCGTCCAACATCCTCATCACGAACGACGGCGTCGTCAAGCTGCTCGACTTCGGGATCGCCAAGCTCGTCGACGTCACGCTGACGGGCGGCGCCGGACCGTTAGGCACCATCGCCTACATGAGCCCCGAACAGGCGAGGGGCGAGCCGATCGACCACCGGACTGACCTCTGGTCACTCGGGGTGGTGCTCTACGAAATGCTGGCCGGCCAACGGCCGTTTGCCGGCGAAACCGCGCTTGCCCTGGCCCGAGCGCTCGAATTTTCATCGCCGCCACCGGTGGCGGCAGCTCGTCCGGACGTACCGGCGGCGCTCGCGCAGGTCGTCGCCACCGCGCTGGCGGTCCGGCCGTCTGACCGATACCAGAGCGCACAGGCGTTCGAGTCGGCGCTGCTCGGCCTCGGGCTCGCGACTCATGTCACGGTCGGATCCACTTCCCGCGCCGGGACTCCTATCCCAGGAAAGCGTCGCCTGCCACTCGTGCTCGGGGCGGCTGCCGTGGTCGCGTCAGGTGCATGGTTCTGGTTGGCCCAGGCGGACAGGTCTCCAGTCGCACCAGCGGTAGAACGTCAACATCCGCGCGATCGCCGAGTCGCTCGGCGTGGCCACGGTGCTCGAAGGCAGCGTCCGCCGCGAGGGCGAGACACTGCGGATCCAGGCGAGTCTCGTGAACGCCGCCGACGGCTACCAACTCTGGTCTGACACGTACGACCGGACGGTTGGCGCCGCGTTTGCCATTCAGCAGGAAATCGCGCGCGCCATTGCGCAGACCCTTCGCGTCACACTCGTCGGACAACGCACCGATTCGCAATCGGTTCCGTTGCCGAATGCCGCCGCCTACGAGCTGTACCTCAAGGCGCGCAACGCGCTCTACCTGAAGGGACGATATGCCTGGTTCACGCGGACGGAAGAAGGCGTGCGTTCGGCGGTGAAGCTGTTCGAAGAGGCGCTCGAACATGATTCCACCTATATCGAGGCATTGTCCGGGCTGGCCGATTCGTACGCGATCCTTGGCTTCTATGATTTCATGGCGCCGACCGAGGCCTTTCCGAAAGCGGAGGCCGCGGCACGGAAGGCGGCCGCGGAAGCACCGTTCCTCGCCACACCGCACGCGACGTTAGGCTATGTCGCCGTGTACCATGGTTACGAGGTTGTACGCGGGGAGGAAGAGTTCCGGCGCGCCATCTCGCTGAACCCGAGGTATTCGACGGCGCATCAGTGGTATGCCAACCTGCTCACCGCCGCCGGTCGGTTCCGGGAAGCCGAGATGGAGATGCGAAAGGCGCAGGACATCGACCCGTTGTCATTGATCGCCAATGCTGCACTAGGCTGGGTCCTGTACTACGCTGGCAACCACGCTGCGGCGGCAGCGCAATGCCAACGAACGCTCGAACTGAACCCGGAGTACGGCCTCGCGCATCTGTGGCGCGGATGGGCGCTCCAGGAACTGGATTCATTGCCGGCCGCCATCGAATCGCACCGCAAGGGCGTTGCCGCCTCGGATAGCGGCGCCCTGTTCATCGCGTCGCTCGCGCGGTCACTGGCGCTGCACGGCCAGCGGGCAGAAGCGGAAAAGCTGCTGCGCAGGCTCGAGTCGTCCGCGTCGGCCGGCCGATACGTTCCTTCGTACGAGATCGGGAAGGTGCACGAGGCACTCGGTGATCCTGACCAGGCGATGAAATGGATCGAACGGGCCTTCAACCAGCGTTCGCACTCAATGGTATTCCTGAAGGTCGATCCGCAACTCGAGCGCCTGCGGTCACGCCCGGATTTCCAGCGACTCGTCCGGCAGGTGTTCCCGGGATGACCGGTGGCACACAGCCGTCGGCGAGAAAAACGATCCTGTTGTACGGGCTGATCGGCGGAGTGCTGATCGCCGTCCTGAAGCTGATCGAATACCGGTTCCTGGTCCTCGAGCACTCGCTGGAGATCTATGGCGGGATCGTGGCACTCATCTTTGCCACCGTAGGCATCTGGCTCGGTCTCAAGCTGACCAGAACGCGGACCGAGATTGTGGTCCGGGAAGTGCCGGTTCACGTTGGTGGGCCGTTCGAGAGAAATGACGCGCGCGTCGAGGAGCTCGGGATCACACCCAGGGAGTTGGAGATCCTCGAGGCCATGGCCGCGGGGCTCAGTAACCGCGAGATCGGGGAGCGGCTGTTCGTCAGTGAGAACACCGTAAAGACGCACGCGGCGCGGCTGTTTTCGAAGTTGTCGGCCAGCCGGCGCACGCAGGCCGTTCAAAAGGCCAAAGAGGCAGGATTGATCCCCTGAAAGGATGATTCTGGCGCCCTTGGCGGAAAATCATTCGTTCGGGTGACGCGGATCGCGTGGGAACTGGCCAGGTTGCCGGCCGTTCACGTCAGTTTTCACCCCAGAGGAAAAACCAATGAAGAAGACCGTCCTGACCTTCGGCACGATTTCCGGCGTCATCATCTCGGCCATGATGCTCGCCACCATTCCGTTCATGGACCAGATCGGGTTCGACCGCGGCGAAATTATCGGCTATTCGTCGATGGTCCTGGCGTTCCTGCTGATTTACTTCGGCGTCCGGTCGTATCGCGACAACGTGGCTGGAGGGGCGATCAGTTTCGGGCGCGCCCTCAAGGTTGGTGCATTGATAGCCGCCGTGGCATCGGGCTGGTACGTCGCCACGTGGGAGCTGATCTACTATCGTCTCACACCGGACTTCATGGTGCAGTATCAGTCGCACGTGCTCGACAAGGCGCGCGCGGACGGGGAAACCGCGGAACAGATCGCGAAGCGTCAGGCCGACATGCAGAAGTTCGGGGAATTGTACCGGAACCCGGCGATCAATGTGGCGATCACGTTCCTCGAGCCGCTGCCGGTCGCGCTGGTGATGGCGCTCGTGTCGGCCGGCATCCTGAGTCGACGGAAAGGGGAAGAGGCTTTTGCGAGAGCGGGAGGATTGACTTGAGAATCGTGCGGGTGGCAGGGTTGCTTCTTGCGAGTGACGGGACCAGGGCGCCTTTTGCACGCAGCGGAACCAGGCGCCAGGCACCAGCAACAACCACTGGCCCCAGCAACAACCACTGGCCCCAGCAATTAGCGACCCTGCAACAAGCCCGCCCCGCATGAAACCACGAGAACTCACCCTCCGCGGCCTGATCCTCGGTGCGCTCATCTGCACCGTGTTCACCGCCGCGAACGTCTACCTTGGCCTCAAGGTCGGGCTGACCTTCGCTTCGTCGATTCCCGCGGCGGTCATCTCGATGGCGCTCCTGAGCGCGGTGAAGGACTCGTCGATCCTCGAGAACAACATCGTGCAGACCGTGGCGTCGGCGGCAGGGACGCTGTCGGCAATCATTTTCGTCTTGCCGGGCCTCGTCATCGTCGGGTGGTGGACCGGGTTTCCGTTCTGGCAGTCGTTCCTGATCTGCGTCGCCGGCGGCGTCTTAGGCGTGCTGTTCACGATCCCGTTACGACGCGCACTGGTCACCAACTCGGATTTGCCCTACCCGGAAGGCGTCGCGGCCGCCGAAGTGTTGAAGGTCGGCTCGGGTACCCGCGGCGAAACGAAGGATGAGACCGGGGCCTCGCGAGAAGGACTCACGGCGGTCATCCTCGGCGCGGTCACGTCAGGTGGGTTCGCCATCATCACGGCCACGCGTCTTGCCCACGCCGAGCTGTCGGGATTCTTCCGGGTCGGCGCGTCCGCAGCAAGTGGATACAACTTCGCCTGGTCGCTCGCGTTGTTAGGCGCCGGTCACTTGGTCGGCCTGTCGGTCGGCATGGCAATGCTCACGGGCCTGATCATCGCCTGGGTCATCGCCGTACCGATCCTGACTTCGATGCAGCCGGCGGCCCTGGGCGCCGACCTGGCGGCGCACACGTCCGAAATCTGGCGGACCCAGGTCCGGTTCATTGGCGCCGGTGCGATCGGTATCGCGGCCATCTTTACGCTGGCGACACTGGCGAAGCCGGTCCTTGGCGGACTGGTAAGCACGTTGCGGGCATCGCGGGCCGTGGCGACTCCCGACGATCGTGATCGCGATATGTCTGCCTCATGGATCGTTGGACTGACGATCGTCTGCCTTCTGCTCTCGGGATGGCTGGCGTACACATTCGCGAGCTCCACCGTACTCAGGGCGGACGCCGTGCTGCTGACGGCCTTGGCCGTCCCCATCGTGCTGCTGGTCGGATTCCTCATCGCCGGCATCTGCGGATACATGGCGGGACTCATTGGTGCGTCCAACAGCCCGATTTCCGGCGTGGGGATTCTCTCGATCGTGTTGTGCGCGTCGATCCTGATCATCGCGATACCACCGAGCCAGGAGACGCAGGCGCCGCTGGTGGCGTTCGCGCTATTTGTTACCGCTATCATCTTCGCCTGTGCGACGATATCGAACGACAACCTGCAGGACCTGAAGACGGGCCAGCTCGTTGGTGCGTCGCCGATGCGCCAGCAGATCGCTCTCATTGTGGGTGTTGCGGCCGGTGCGGCGGTTATTCCATTCGTGCTCAACCTGCTGGCCAAGGCGTACGGCTTTGCCGGCGCCGCGAACGTCGGCGTCGTCGCGCCGAATCCACTTCCGGCGCCTCAGGCGACGCTCATCTCGGCGCTCGCCCAGGGCGTCATCGGTGGCAACCTCGAATGGAGAATGATCGGCATCGGGGTGGCTGTCGGTATCGGACTGATCCTGCTCGACGCAGCGATGAAAGCCGCAAAGCTGGTGCGCATTCCACCACTGGCGGTTGGGATCGGGATCTACCTGCCGATGTCGGCGACTTTTGCGGTCGTCATTGGTGCCGTGCTTTCGCACTGGTATGAAAAACGCGCGCGACGATCTCGCGATCCGGAACGCGCCATCCGGCTCGGCACGCTCGTGGCGTCGGGGTTGATCGTGGGCGAAAGTCTGTGGGGCGTGATCAACGCCGGCCTCATCGTCGGCTTGAATAACGATGCCCCGATCGGGCTCCTGCCGGGGGACTTCGCGCCAGCTCCGTGGTTAGGCGTGGCGGGCTTTGTCACCGCCATCGTCCTGTTGTACGGCTGGATGTTGCGCCAGGGCGAAGGAGCTCGATAGGGTCGAGAACGGTGCCTGATACAGGGCCGTGTCAACGTTGCTGGTCGCGCACCTGCAAGTGCTTGAACGGTCACGACTTCGATTGACGTACCTCGGCTCGGTCAGGCATCGTTCGGAGTCTTCACACCGCCCCCCCCAAAACATGTTCGTCGGACACCTATCACTCGCCCTCGCCGCCAAGCGTTGGGAGCCTGACGTGAACCTCGGCTGGCTCATGGCCGGTGTTACGGCTCTCGACCTCGTCTGGCCGATTTTCGTGCTGGCCGGCATCGAAAAGGTCAGCATCGCGCCGGGCGCGAGCGC
This sequence comes from uncultured Gemmatimonadaceae bacterium, assembly GCA_966211115.1. Classification (GTDB taxonomy): domain Bacteria; phylum Gemmatimonadota; class Gemmatimonadetes; order Gemmatimonadales; family Gemmatimonadaceae; genus JABWBJ01. The sequence continues at coordinate 6,971 of CBIHMX010000099.1, forward strand.
GTTTACGCCACTTGCGTTCGATTCCTATCCATGGTCGCACAGCTTGGCCATGACTTTTGTCTGGGGTCTGCTGCTCGTGACCATCGCGCGTTTCTTCAAGGTTCCATCGACCGCATGGACGCTTCTGGCGGCGCTCGTGTTGAGCCACTGGGCACTCGATGCCGTGACGCACAACCCCGACATGCCCATCTGGCCTGGCGACGGACCAAAAGTTGGTCTTGGTCTCTGGAACTCGATTCCCGCGACGTTCGCTGTTGAAGGAGCGATGTGGGTGGCGGGAATCGCCATCTATGTCATGACGCTTGCAAAGCGCAATCAGCGGGCGAGCTGGCTGTTCTGGAGTTTCATCGTCGTTTGCACCGCAATGTGGGTTGCGAGTCCATATACAGCGCCGCCGCCTGACGCGCGAACGGTCGCCATGTTTGGCCTGGTCGGCTGGATCGTTCTCCCGTGGGCCGCCCTGGCCGATCGACGAGGAGCGAGTCAGCGCGGATGAATCACGGATGATGCAGATCTACGCGGCGGGTCAACCGATAGAGAACCGAGTCACCGCGGATTATGCGAATTTACGCGGAGGGACAATTGAACTTCCCGCGATTTACGAGGCCTCGATGAACGGATTTGCGCGGCAGGTCAACTGGAGAACTGAGTCACTACGGATGATGCGGGCTAGCGCGGTAGGTCAACTGATGGAGAACC
>CBIHMX010000100.1:0-7654 GCA_966211115.1 uncultured Gemmatimonadaceae bacterium
CCCTTGGTGACGGAGCGACAGACCTCCAGTCGGGTCTTTCGTCGGAGGGATCGCGGCCGAAACCGGGATGCTCCCTGTCTCGTAGACCAGACATAGCCCCTCCCGGGCATGCGCCCCACCAGTTCGAGGCATCCCTGCATGGTCAACCCCAGACTCGCGTTCCGCACCCTCATGCGAACGCCCTTTGTCACGCTGGTGACGGTCCTCTCGCTGGCGCTGGGTATCGGCTCCAACGCGGCCATCTTCTCGTTCTTTAACCAGATCCTGCTTCGCCCGGTGCCCGTGCCCGAGGCGGATCGGCTCATCAACCTGTCCGCTCCCGGCCCGAAGCCGGGATCGCAGTCCTGCAACCAGGCCGGGAACTGCGAGGTCGTGTTCAGCTATCCGATGTACCGCGACCTCGAGCAGCGGCAGGATGTCCTCACCGGTCTCGCGGCCCATCGCACGTTCGGCGTCAACCTCGCCTACAAGGGCAACACGTCCAGCGCCTCGGGCGCGCTCGTCTCGGGCTCGTACTTTCCGGTGCTGGGGTTGCGACCGGCGGCCGGCCGGCTGCTCACGCCCGACGACGACCGTATTATCGGCGGCCACTTTGTTGCCGTCCTTTCCTACAGCTACTGGGAGACCCAGCACGGCCTCGACCCGGCGATCATCGGTGATGTGCTCACGATCAACGGCCAGTCCATGACCGTGGTCGGGGTCGCGCCGAAAGGATTCGAGGGCACCACGTTAGGCGATCGCCCACGCGTGTTCGTGCCGATCACCATGCGGGGCCTCATGTCGCCCGGCTTCCGGTCCTTCGAGAACCGCCGGTCGTATTGGGTCTACGTCTTCGGCCGGCTCAAGCCCGGCGTCACGATCGAGCGCGCGGGGCTCGCGCTCAACGCGCTGTACAAGCCGATCCTGAACGACGTCGAGTCGCCGCTCCAGGAAGGCATGAGTGAGCAGACGATGGCCCGGTTCAAGGCACGCGAAATCGTCGTCGAGGAAGGGGAACGCGGCCAGAGCAGCATCGCCCTCGAAGCAACTACCCCGCTGCTGATGCTGTTCTCCATCACCGCGATCGTGCTCCTCATCGCTTGCGCCAACATCGCCAACCTGCTCCTGGCGCGCGGCGCCAATCGCGCCATGGAAATGGCCGTCCGCCTCTCCCTCGGCGCCGGGCGCATGCAGTTGCTCGGCCAGTTGCTCACGGAAGCCATCATGCTCGCGGTGATCGGCGGCATCGCCAGCCTGCTCGTCGCCAAGTGGACGGTCGGACTGATCAACTCCTTCCTCCCGACCGACGCGGCCGGGGTGTTCACCTTCACGATGGACGGGGCGATGCTGCTGTTCGCGGCCGCGCTCTCGTTAGGAACCGGCATCATCTTCGGGTTGTTCCCGGCCTTCCACAGCACCCGGCCCGACCTGATCGCAATGATCCGCGCCAACACCGGCCAGTCCGGTGCTCGCTCGGCGGTTCGCTTCCGCACCACGCTCGTCACCGTGCAGATGGGCCTCGCGATGACGTTGCTCGTGATGGCATCGCTGTTCGTGAAGAGCCTGGCCAACGTGAGCCGCCAGGAGCTGGGTATCCGCCCGGAAAACATGGTGACGTTCGGCGTGTCACCCATACTGAACGGCTATACGCCTCCGCGCGCCAATGCACTGTTCCTGCAGATGGAACAGGAACTCGCCGCGTTGCCAGGCGTTGCCGGCGTCACCGCGGCGGCTATCCCCGTCCTTGCCGGTAGCAGCTCCGGCACTGGCGTCACCGTCGAGGGCTTCGCCACCACGCCCGACACCGACATCAACGCGCGATACAACGAGGTCGGCCCGGGTTTCTTCCGGACGATGGGCGCCACCATGCTCGCCGGACGCGAGTTCAGCGAAACCGACGTCGTCGGCCGGCCAAAGGTCGCGATCGTGAACGAAGCGTTCGCGCGCAAGTTCAACCTCGGCACGTCGCCCGTGGGCAAGCTGATGGCAACGAATGGGCGCGAGCAACCACTCGACATGGAGATCGTCGGCTTCGTGAAGGACGCGAAGAACAGCGATGTCCGCGACCCGGTGCCGCCGATGTTCTACACCCCGTATCGCCAGGACTCGCTCACCGGATACATACAGTTCTACGTCCGCAGCTCGGCTGATGAAGGCCTGCTCCTGCGGACCGTGCCTTCGGTGGTGAAGCGGATCGATCCCAATCTTCCCATCGAAGAGCTCCGCACGATGGAATCGCAGATCAAGGAGAACGTGTTCCTCGATCGCATGATCAGCACGTTGTCCGCCGCCTTTGCTCTTCTGGCGACGCTGCTGGCCGCGATCGGCCTCTATGGCGTGCTCGCGTATACCGTCTCGCAACGCACGCGCGAAATCGGCGTGCGGATGGCACTCGGTGCGAACGCCGGCCGCGTGCGAGCCATGGTGTTGAAGCAGGTCGCGGTCATGACGGTGATCGGCGCAGTCGTCGGAATCGCCGCCGCGCTAGGCTTGTCGAAGCTTGCCAGCAGCCTCCTGTTCGGGCTGCAAGGGACCGACCCGTTCGCAATGGCTGCCGCCGCCGTTCTGCTGACTGCGGTCGCGCTCGCTGCCGGAGGTATCCCCGCAATGAAGGCGGCCCGAATCGACCCGATCAAGGCGCTCCGCTACGAATGAAATCGGGTCTGACCCCTATTTCTGAAACAAGGGTGTTCGGCGCGGGTTCGTGATGTTTTCTTATCACGAACCCACGCCATATGACTGATATCGTCGAATTTCCGAAGGACTTTCTCTGGGGCGTCGCTACCTCGGCGTACCAGATCGAAGGCTGCACGCTGGCCGACGGTGCCGGACCCAACATCTGGCACCGATTCTCGCATTCTCCCGGCATGACGGTTGCGGGCGCCACGGGCGACATCGCCTGCGACCACTACAATCGTTATGCAGACGACGTGGCCCTGATGGCCGAGCTCGGGCTCGACGCCTATCGGTTCAGCCTCGCCTGGGCACGCCTGTTGCCCAAGGGCCGAGGCCGGATGAACCCGAAAGGCCTGGGTTACTATGATCGGTTGATCGACCTGCTCCTCGAGCGACACATCCGGCCCTTCGTGACGCTGTATCACTGGGACCTTCCGCTCGCGCTCGAAGACAAGGGCGGCTGGCTCAACGATGATACCGCCCGCTGGTTCGGTGACTACGCCGACCTCGCGTTCCGTGCCTTCAGCGATCGCGTGCCGTACTGGATGACGATCAACGAGCCCGCGATCATCATGGAGAAGGGGTACGTGACCGGCGTGTACGCACCCGGCCACCGGAATGCCGCGGAGGCGCCGGTGGTCGCGCGTAACCTGCTTCGCGCGCACGGTTACGCCGTCTCGGCCTACCGTGATCGCGGCGACGGTTGCATCGGAATCGCGGTCAATATCCAGCCGAAGTACCCGGCGACCGACAGTCCCGGCGACAAGCAGGCCGCGAGTCGCGCCAATGCCTGGCGCAACCTTCAGTTCCTCGACGCCATCCTGCTCGGTAAAACGCCTGACGAGTTGCCGGAGATGTTCGGGCGGGACTGGAAAGCGCTGAGCGACGAAGACCTCAAGGTCATCCACCAGCCGATCGACTACGTTGGCGTGAACTACTACACCCGCGTGGTCGTTGGCGAAGACGCCGAGTCGCTTCCGCTGAGGGCGCGGGGCGTCCAGCAGGCATCGACGAGCACGCTGATCGGCTGGGAAGTGTATCCGGGCGGGTTAACGGAGGCACTCAAGAGTCTTCACGAGCGCTACGACGGCGTGTCGATCTACATCACCGAGACCGGCGCGGCATTCAAGGATCCCGTGGGGACCGATGGCGAGGACGTGCCGGATCCGCAACGCGTGGAGTACTTCCGCGCCCACATCCGGGCCGCGCTGCAGGCAATTCAGGAAGGAGTCGACCTGCGCGGGTTCTTTGCCTGGTCACTGCTGGACAACTTCGAGTGGAACAGTGGCTACACGATGCCGTTCGGAATCGTGCAAGTCGACTTCGAGACCCAGGAACGACGCGTGAAGGCGAGCGGGCGATTCCTGGCCGAAGTGGCGCGATCGAATGGCCGCAACGTGGTTGGTGAGGCGATTGCCACCGGTGATTAGAGAAGGGCGATAAGATCCTGATACGGCAGAACAGGGAAAGCACGGATGACGTGATCGACACTGATTGAGCATGCCGTGAGGGGCGCCGGTCATCAGTCTGGACTTCAGTGATCCTGCTGGCGCCCCTCGCGGCATGCTCTAACCCGTGTGAATCCGCGTCTCCAGTGCTATCCGCGTTCCTGCCCTACCAGACCTGATCGCCGCTAAAGAATACAGCGGCAATCGTCCGCAAGCGTGTTCCGCAAGCTCGAACGTGTCGTGCACGCCTTTCAGCGCAGCCTTGAGTTTGTCATCGGCTGCGCCCGAGTCGAGTAGGACTACGAGTGCCTTGGCTTCGCGTGCGACTTTTGAGACGGCTGCGCCGACTTCTGCCGAATTGCACGATGCCGGAGTCGCTGGAGGTTTCGATGCCGCCCACTTCTCTGCCGCCGTCGCAAGCTCTGTAGCGCGCGCCTTGAGCGGAGCGAGGTCGTTCTTCGACGACGCCGGGTGCCACGTGGCGGCCATCACGCGATGAAACGCATTCATCTCCTTCCATGGACCCATCATGTGGTCGCCCATGGCCGGCCTGGTGGTGTCGGGCTTTGACGCACCCTGCGCGGGGAGGGTCATGGGGAGCAGGCAAAGCGACGCGAGAGCGAGCTGCCGAATAGCGCTCAGCATGGAATTGAGTGAAGAAAGCGTGGGGTCACGTTCACAAGGCGCAATCAGAGCAACGAAACCTATGGTGCCAGCCGCTGGCATCGCCACATCTTGTTGCGACTACCCACCGAACCGAACTCTCGGATTCTGTTCTTTGCGCCTGGCGCCCTGCGCCTTGCGCTGACATTCAGAAAGGCAGGTCAGAATGCGGATCGCTCTACTCCTGACATCGAGCCTTTGCCTCGGGCTGGCTGCCAGCGTTTCCGGTCAGGGTGTGACCGCCGACGAGTACGATCGGGCTCGGGGCCTCTCGGCCCGGTACCAGAGCCTCATGATCGATGCCATCGACTCACCCAGGTGGTTCAGCAACGCCAGGTTGGTCTATCGAAAGTCGGTGCTGGGCGGATTCACCTTCACGCTGGTGGACGTCGCGAATCGTGACGCGCCGGTCAGGCGGCCGGCGTTCGATCATGACCGGATGGCGACCGCCATCGCCGCCGTCACGCGCGGCTCATATACCGGCATCACGCTCCCCTTCAGCACGTTCGGGTTCACGAACAACGATCAGGCCATCGCGGTTACGGTCAACAACCAGCCGCTGACGTGCTCGATCGTGGACTACACGTGCAGCCGAGGTCCCGCCGGAACCGGTGCAGGTCGTGGCGGGCGTGGCGGTGGAGCGGCGTTGCGTCCCGATACCGGCGAAGTATCTCCGGACGGAAAGCAGGTTGCGTACATCAACAACCACAACGTCTGGGTGCGCGCGGCCAGCCAGGATACGGCTACAGGCATTGCGTTGAGCCGCGACGGTTCCGAAGGCAATCCGTACACGCGCCAGTCGCTGGAGTGGTCGCCTAACGGCAAGTATCTCGCGGCCTGGCGCGTCCGCCACGGCTACCAGCGCATGGTGCGGTACGTGGTATCGTCGCCGCCGGACCAGGTCCAGCCGAAATACTTCGAGCGCTTCTATGCCAAGCCCGGCGACGTGCTCGATCTGCAGCAGCCGACGCTGTTCGACGTCGAGAACCGGAAGCAGACCAACGTCGACAACACGCTCTTCCCTGATCCGTACAACCTCGGCGGATTGTCCTGGCGGCGCGACTCGCGCGCCTTCACCTTCGAGTACAACCAGCGCGGCCACCAGCGGTACCGCATCATCGAGGTCAACGCCGCGACCGGGCAGGCGCGTGCGCTGATCGACGAGCAGTCGGCGACGTTCATCGACTATCGGCGCGCGTCGGGAACGCTCGACGGCGGCGGCCGTGTCTATCGTAACGATCCGGACGACGGGCGAGAGATCATCTGGCTGTCGGAGCGCGACGGCTGGGCGCACCTGTACCTCTACGACGGCGCCACCGGCCAGGTGAAGAACCAGATCACGAAAGGCGAGTTCGTCGTGCGTGCGGTGCAGCGCGTCGACGTGGAGAAGCGTCAGATCTATTTCAGCGCCGGTGGCATGGACCCGAAGCAGGATCCGTATTTCGCGCACTTCTATCGCATCAACTTCGACGGCACTGGACTCAAGCCACTGACCGATTCACGGGCCGATCACGAGGTCACGTATTCGCCCGACGGCGAGTTGTACGTCGACGTTGCTTCGCGCGTGGACATGGCGCCTGTCGCGCAACTGCGTCGTGCATCCGACGGCAAGGTGCTGCTCGAGCTGGAGAAGGGAAGTACCGCGGAACTGGCAAAGGCTGGATGGCGCGCGCCGGAAGTGTTCGTCGCGAAGGGACGCGATGGCACCACCGATATCTACGGTGTCGTCGTCAGGCCCACTCGCTTCGATCCGCGCCGCAAGTATCCGGTCATCGAGTACATCTATGCGGGACCGCATGGCTCGTTCGTGCCGAAGAGTTTCTCGCCGCACTACAACATGCAGTCGATCGCCGAGCTGGGGTTTGTCGTCGTGCAGATCGACGGTATGGGCACGGCGAATCGCAGCCGCCAGTTCCACGATATTGCCTGGAAGAACATCGGCGACGCCGGCTTCCCCGATCGCATCCTCTGGCACAAGGCGTACGCGGCGAAGAATCCGTGGTACGACATTTCGCGGGTCGGGATCTTCGGCGGTTCGGCCGGCGGCCAGAATGCGATGGGCGCGCTGCTGTTCCATCCCGAGTTCTATCACGTCGCGGTAGCCTTCGCCGGCTGCCACGACAACCGGATGGACAAGGTGTGGTGGAATGAGCAGTGGATGGGTTACCCGATCGGGCCGGAATACGAGGCCAGCTCGAACGTTGTCCACGCGCACAAGCTGCAGGGGAAGCTGCTGCTGGTCCTGCCCGAGCTCGACACCAACGTCGACCCCTCTTCGACCATGCAGGTCGTCGACGCGCTGATCAAGGCGAACAAGCAGTTCGACCTGCTCGTTATGCCGGGCGAAGAGCACGGCGGTGGGCGTCGCGGCCCCAGCGCCGCGTACGGCGACCGGAAGATGTGGGACTTTTTCGTCCACAACCTGCTGGGCGTCGAGCCGCCGCAGTGGAACGCGGCCGTGTACGCGAACGCATCCGAAGGTTCCGGGTTGTTTGGACCGGACTGGGAATCGATCCGCCAGAGCTTCGAGCGGCCGGTGCCGGACAACAACCCGCCGCCGCTCGTCCCGTCACGTCGTTAGGCCATGCGACTTCTCTTTGCCGAAGACGACCGCCAGCTCCTGACTTCGATCTCGCGGGGGCTCCGCGAGGCGTCGCACGAGGTCGATCAGGCCACAACCGGCACCCAGGCTCTGGCGCTGGCGCTTGAGCACGACTACGACGGCATCATTCTCGACGTGTTGCTGCCCGGGAAGACCGGCATCGAGGTCTGCCGGGCAATCCGCACGCACGGCAGCCGCGTTCCCATTCTCATGCTGACGGCGCTCGACGCGGTCGAACAGCGCATCGCCGGATTGGACGCCGGCGCCGACGACTACCTGACGAAAC
>CBIHMX010000101.1:0-7634 GCA_966211115.1 uncultured Gemmatimonadaceae bacterium
GCATAACGACCCGACAGCAGTACGACGCCGCCTGGGTCACCGAGATTGAGCAGCGCCCGGACACGAGCGATCTCGTCAGGCGTTACCGGTTCCGGAACAACCGCAGGTTCACCGCCACCGGTCCGGAAATCGATCACACCATCGCCGATCGGATAACGTGCCCGGCAGAACGGACAGCCGAGCAGACCCCGGTCCACTCGCTGGCCGCGCCATGCGTCGACGGAGAGAACGAGCGCAGTCTCCTCGTGATCGACGGGACAGCGAAGGATATCGACGAGTGAGAGCAGCACGCTTCGCGATCCGTCAGCTGCGACTCAGGCGCAGCTCGTCGATGTTCACGTCCTCATTCCGGGTGAGGACAAACAACACCGCGTCGGCGACGGCCTCAGGCCGGAGCATCATGGCGCGCGGCGTAAAGCCGGGCCGCGTGTCCGGATCGATCGCATCCCATATCGTGGTATCGACCGGGCCAGGTGAGATCAGCGACATCCGGACGCCGGAGCCGCGGAATTCCTCACGCATCACTTCGTGCATGGCGCGCGCCGCGAACTTGCTCGCGCCATACGCCACGTTGCCGGGCAGTGACATCCTATCGGCAACCGATCCAATCGTGACCACGTGCCCGGAGCGCCGCCTCCGCATCGCCAGCAACAGCGGATGTGCCAGGCGGTACGGTCCCAGGAGATTCACCTGGATCGTGTCCTGCAGCTCCGATGGCGGCGTTTCGCCGACCGGCGCGAGTGGAAATACACCGGCCGCCTGGACGAGTGCATCGGGCGGGCCATGGCAGGCCTCGGTGATTGCGTCCACGGCGCCATCGATCTCCGACGGCCGCGAGAGGTTGCACGGCACCGCGGTAGCCGAGTAGCCGAGTGATGCAACGGCTTCATCGAGCCGGGAGCTGGCGCGGGCCAGACAGAGAACTTTGGCCCCGGCTGACGACAACGCGCGCGCAATCGCGAGGCCGATCCCTCGTGAGGCGCCTGTGACTACGACAGAGAACTGGGTGAGGTTTGGGATGGTCGGAGTGGTAGTCGTAATTGGTTGTTGGTTATTGGAACTGCTACGAGTACGGGAACCGATACGGGTAGGTCGTATCACTCACCGGTATATTCCACGCGGTTGTTTTCGCTCTCCCAGAGCCGAAGTAACGCAAGCTCGGCTGGTGCAATCGCGGGTTGAAGAATCTTCCAGATACCAACGACAAGATTTTCCGTCGTCGGAATGATGCCGTGCATGAATTCGACGTCGAGGTTCAGGTTGCGATGGTCCACCTTGTCGACGATCTCCTTCGTCACGACCTCCTTGAGCCGGGCGAGGTCCAGGACATAGCCCGTCCTCTGCTCCACCTGGCCACGCACTGATACCTCGAGCACGTAGTTGTGGCCGTGCCAGTTCGGGTTGTTGCATTTCCCGAACAGCCGCGCATTCTCGAAGTCGCTCAGTTCAGGATTGTGAACGCGATGGGCAGCGTTGAACGTCAGGCGACGTACCACAGTGACGATTGGCATTTTTGGCGGGCGAGCAGGAAAGGAAGATATGTTCTTGAACCTGAAGTCCAAAAAAAACGAGGGGCCCGTTTCCGGGCCCCTCGCGCAGTTGGAACGAAGAGTGTTTTTTGAAGCCCGAACGATAGGTGTAAGGCCCTCACCCTGCTTCCGCCTTCCCCGCACTGGGGCATGACGTGGACTGAGATGTCGGGTCCCCTCGTTGGACTTGTTGGCTCAAAAAATCGGTCTCTTCGCCCCTATCTGGAATCCATCATCGATTATCGCTGGCGCATATTACGGGCGCGCCTTTCACCGGTCAAATCGGATAACGCCTTATGGACGTCGGTCTGCTCGCTGCAATTCTGTTGCTGGTCCTGTGGGCCGTGGGAACATTTTTCTTTGACGCTCCCGGCTGGATCACGCTCGCGCTCAGCGTCGGCATCTTCCTCCTCATCTGGCGCGTCGTGGCGCGAACCACCGCCGGATCAACGACGAACCGGCTCACGAAGTAACAGGTTCCTGCGCCGCTCCTAGATTTCCCAGTTGGAATACACCACGCCCGACGATGCGACGGGCTCGGGATGACTCGCCTGCGCCATGCGCAAGTCGGTCCATCGCACGCGTCCGCCTAGCGAGACCAGCCGGCGGTATGCATCGGGGTAATCGCCCTGGGCGCGAATGGCCAATCGCCTGGTGCCGGTACGACGCGCAGCCACCGCCAGCAGGCGAACGAGTTCATCGAGGTCTTCCTCGCGCTGAACGACCAGCTTGAGGACACGCAGCTCCTCGCGCGCGCGACCCTCCACGAGCGGCACCGAATGAAAGATCGCGAACCCGTGCAAGTGGCCCGCGCGTTCGAGCAGCACGGTGTCGCCCAGGCCCAGTTCGTTCGTCAGGCGGATCTCGCGCGAGTAGTCGTACCCGGGAATCCGCGACGCGGTCAGTGTCCGGCAGGCATCGATGAGGTCGTCGCGGGTGCGGGCAGGCAACCGGGATAGCTGCGCCAGTGGGGCATCGTTATGCGCCGCCTCGGCGGTCACCGTGATCGTCAATCGCGCCGGCACGAAGCCAAGCGTCGAGTAGAAGCCGATATTGTCCATCGTGCGTGGCATCGTCTCGAGACCGATCACAGTCGTCTGCCGCGCGGCCAGCCAATCCACGCCGGCCCGCACGATACTCTTGCCCAGGCCGACGCCCTGCCACTCGGGATGCACGGCCAGCGGTCCCATCCAGCCTTCCGCACCCGACGCGTGGACGATGTTGAACGCAATCACGTCACCATGCTCGTTGCGCCAGACCAACGCTCCGCCGTCGGCATCGTCCATGGCATAACGCCAGATGACCGGATTGAGCTGCGGAACCCGGACGCCCGTCATGCCATCCTTTCGGTATCGCTCGGTGAAGGCGTCGCTGAAGACGCGATTCAGCTCGCCAATATCGGCATGAGTCGCCGGTTCAGGACCGACGGCGTCGGCGCCGCGGCGCGGTGGACGGGCAAGCGTCACGCAGACGCTCCGGCGGAGAGCATTTCCTCCTGCAGGTCTTCGTAGTCGGGAAGGCTGCCCAGGTCCTTCATTCGTACGACAGAGTTGCCCGTCAAGTCGTCGAGTGACACGAGAACCTGATGGTCCATGTCGTCTCTCGTCGCTTCGATGTGCGTCAGCACGATGACCTGCTCGAACCGGGTAAGCAGGTGTCGAAGCAACCCCACCACGCGCAGCCGGCGGTCTTCATCCAGGGAGCCGAAGATCTCGTCAAGGATCAACAGGCCGAACGCATGGCCGGAACGGTCGGCAATCATGCGGGAGATCGCGAGCCGCAACGCGAGATTGAGGACATCTTCTTCACCACCCGAAATCACCGGTTTCGCAATGCCGCTTTCACTCAGCGTGACATTGTAGTCGGCGTCAATGTCCAACTCGCGATAACGGCCATCAGTCAGCTCGTCGAGATAGTCGCTCGCCAACGCCGAAAGTTCCGGGCGGAGTTGCAGGTTGAGGTCGGTTCGCAGCTCCGTATACGCACGATCGAGCTCGTCATGCAGCCGCCGCTCCGACTCCAGCCTCGTATACCGTTCCTGCTTTTGTTCCAGGTCGAGCCGGTCACGCTCCGCCGTTGCCGCCGCTTCACCAGAACGCGTTTCCTCGGCCGTTGCCGCCTGCAGTTCGAGTTCTGCGTGTCGCAGTGTTGCCAGCGCACTCTCGTACGCTGTGCGGGTGCGCTGGAGTTCGTCCTCCGAGAATTTCGTGTCGCGGTAACGAGCCTGGAGGTCGTCGGCCTTGCGACGTTCCTCGACCAGTCTCGCACTCACCGCCTCATGTTCCGCGCGTTGCTCGGCTTCGCGGTCGATCCGCGCACTGAGGCGCGTGGCCTGCTCGTTCAGTGGGCTGAGCCGGTCGAGCTCACGTTCCAGTTCGGCGTGACGGCGCTCATCGAATCCGGTCGGGATGCTTCGCAGTTCGATCGAGAGTTGCTCGTGCCGCTGTTCCTTGGCCAGCAAATCCCGGCCTGACGCCAGCAGGTCCTGGGCAGCCGCCTGCGACCGCGCGAGTTGCCGTTCCAGCTCGCTGATCTGCAGGCGCATCGCCTTGCGTTGTTCATCAGCCTGACGGAACTCGGCTTCCATCGCGTCGAGCTGGTCGAGCCGCGTCTTGTAGTACTTCCCGTTGACCGTGATCGTCTCGAGCTGCTCCTCCAGTGACTCGTGAACGTCGCGGAAATGCTCACCGAGCCCACGCTGACACATCGGGCAGACCCCATCTTCACCCAGCTCGACGATCTTGTCGAAGTGATCCTTTGTTTCCTGGTACTGTGTTCGCAGCGCCTCGCGCTTCGTGATTGCTTCCTGCCGGTCACGAACCCAGTCGGTTCGCCGGGCGTCCAGTCGAGCCGTTGCTGCCTCGAGTTCGGCCGCGCGCAACTTGAGCTGTGCGGAAATGCCTTCCGCCTGTGCGGCCAGGTGAGCGACGGCCGACTGGCGCTCGCGAACCGTCGTCAGTTCCTCGCCCAGGGTACGGAGCGAGTCGACGAGTGTGCGCCGCCGGCCTTCTTCGCGCGACAGCGCGTCCAGCATGTGGTACTCGCCCTGGATCTCGCTCAACGGGGCCAGTTGCGTGGCGATCAGTTCCAGTTCGGCGCGAGCGACGTCGATCTCCGCCAGCTCTTTCGTCAGGCGGTCCATCTCCCTGCCTGACGATTCCGCCGCCTGCTCGGCGAGACGGAGCTCGGCCAGCAACTGCTGCACGGCCTCGCGATTCTTCTGCGCCGCTTCCCACTGCGGAGCCAGCGCGGCCAGCGTGCCGCCCGCCTGCCGTTGCATCTTTTCCGCGGCCTTGCGACGGCGCTGCGCTTCCTTGCAGAGGGCCGCGGTTTCCTTCAACGCATCGGCGACACGTTGTGCATCGGGCATCAGCTCCCGGACCGCCGTGATCTCGCCGTTCAGCTCCTTGCGCCGATCGCGAGCCAGTCCCTGGGCAGCGCGAATCCGATCGTACCCGAGCACCCGCGACAGGAACTGCGCGCGTTCCGATGGCTTCATTGCCGCCATCACCGCCAGTTCCTTCTGGCTGGTGAAATACGTCTGGAAGAACTCCGCCCGCGTCATGCCCAGCAAGCGGGTGAGCTTGTCGGACACGTCGGTGATCGTCGAAGCGATCGGGGCGCCGCCGCCATCCTGGTACAATTCGGCGTTGCTCATGCTCCGGACGACGCGATAGCGATGTCCGCGAAGCTCGAAGTCGAGCTCTACCCGGACCGGCTGGCGGGGTCCGGCGCGCAGGTTGCGAATCGAGTCACGGGTGCCGCGGGCCGCCGCCTGTCCGTAGAGGGCCCAGGCGATGGCTTCCAGTATCGTGCTCTTCCCGGCCCCGTTAGGCCCGATGATACCGGTCAGGCCGAGGTCGAAATCGATGCGCGTCTCCGCGTGCTGGCGGAAGTTCGTCAGTTGAAGGCTGTTGAGCCTCATGCCGGTTCCACCGGCGGGGCCAGCGACTCCTGCTCGTACGACTCCGCGCCTTTCAGGTAGCGCAGTCCCAGGTCGACCAGTCCGTCCCTGGAGACGCCCGGAGGCAGCGTGCGGGCGAAGAGCCAGTCGCGTACCGTGTCCTGGAGCGACGCCCGGCGGCCCGCGGCATCGCTCCCCGTCTGGCGTTGAAACACCGGGGGGCGAAGGTCGAACTGGAAGGACAGGGCGGCCCGCTTGAGCTCACGCTGCAGGCGCGGATCGAGTTCGCGGGAAACATGTCGTGGAATGTCGGTGATGGTCTGCCTGACGATGAGGTCAGCAATGCCATCCCGCTGGGCCGCCACGTTGTCCCGGATCGTCGCATCGACCTCGAGCGCGCTCATGCCCTGGGCGGAAAACGGCCGCAGGTTGACGAGCCGCCGGGCCGGCGGGAGGTCGTGGAACTTCCGGCGCTTCGCCGCCAGGTCGTATTCGACGATCCCCTTTCCCCTGACCCGGCTTTCCTGCTCCTCCTGCAGCTCGCCCCAGATGTTGAAACTGGTGTACTCGATGGCGCCGGAATACGACGCGTTAGGCGCCAGCGACCGGTACACATGGTACTCGCCCATCGCCACATACGACCAGCGAGCGTACCCGATCTCGTCCGGGTCGACCTGGAGGGCGGCGCGCTCGGTATCGGCCGACGCCAGCGGGATGATCCCTCGAAGCTCGGAGTGCATGACGAGCACGTTGTGCCCGAACGCTGTATCCGGATTGAGCGACGGGCGGGCGCCCATCGTGTACGGCACCGCCAGTACCGAGAGGTCCCGTTCGGGAAAGCTCAGTCGTTTCGCTTCCGCGTCGACGACGTGAATGCCGAGCGGCAGGAAGAGCCGCAGGATGCACACGGTTTCGGAAGACCGGGGAGCGTCATGATTGCCCGCGACGATGACGACGATCGTGTCCGGGAGGGCGCGCACCAGCCGTGAGAACTGCGTGAACGCGAGCAGGATCGCCGGATTGGGCGGCCGCACGTTGTGAAACACGTCGCCGGCCATGACGACGAGATCCGGCTTCAGCTCGATGACCTTGTCGATCGCGCTCCGGAATACCGATGCAACGTCGGCCTCCCGCTGGTTGATACCGGCGGCAGTCTGCCGCTGGAACTGGCGGTAACCGAGGTGGAGGTCGGAGAGGTGGACTAGGCGCACTCTATGGTCTCGCGAGTGCTGCAAGATACGTCAGCGCGGTACTCGCGGGACGGGAGACACCGGACGTGAGAACCCACGTGGGTCCCGTCGGCACGGCTCCTCTCCGTCTACATGGCCCTCAACCACTGGCTGATCGTCATCCGTACCCGGACGGGGGGCTTGGCCGGATCGGCTGGTGTCACGAGGGAGTAGAGCGAAAACGTCGTCCGCGCATCAGTGATCCATCCCCGGCGACGGTCAAGGGTCACGCTCCCGATCACGGTCCCTGACGTCTCGACCACACTCTGCCCGTTTTTCGGCTTGTCCTCATCGTCCGATTTCATCAGACGGCCGCGCAGGGACAGGAACGCCAGTTCACCCGAGCGCGAGAGTGAATCGAACATGAACTCGGCGTGCAGTACCGCCGTACCCTTTGGATCAACGGAACTGGCGAGCGGCACCGAGAGGCTGCTGGACCAGGTTGCCCCCGGCGAAATGGCGCGTGTGGGCAGAGTCGCCGGCATCTGCGCCGCCAGCGCCGCCGACGGAACGGCACGTCCACGGCCGCTCGGCACCCACGCCGAACCGTTAGGCGCGACACGGAAACGGACCGCGCGATTGGCGGCAACCGCCGCCCAGGCGAGCACCGCGCTGGAAGCCGAGTTCGGGGGTGAATTCACGCGCACCGAGTCCGTCGAACTCACGATCGTGGCCCCTTCGACATCCACGGATTCGACGGCAAGGGTGGCCAGCAGTACCAGCGTTCCCGATTCAACCGCTGCGCGGCCGTCCGGGCCGAGCGGGCCAGTCATCTCGACCGTCTGGTCCAGTCGCACCCGGATCGTGTCGCCGGCGCTGGGACGAACCTGAAGGAGCACAGCCGCCGCGCGCTGTGCCCGCGATTCCGTCCCCAACAGAAAACACATCACCATTGCGACCAGGGCGACCCGGCCCTTCCGCCGGGCAAACCCGTTTCCCGGCGGCTTACCCGTACGGGTCATCGGACGGTGT
>CBIHMX010000102.1:0-7625 GCA_966211115.1 uncultured Gemmatimonadaceae bacterium
AGTCGGCGCGCCAGGCGGGGGCCGCGTTGCTGATCTGCATCGGCGAGTCGCCTGACGCGGCGGACAGGGCCCGTGACGTCGCCGCGGGATACCCGGGATTCATCTGGCATACCGCGGGCATGCATCCGCACGACGCCGCGCACTTTGACCTGTCGCGGGATCTCCCGCGCGTGCGGGAACACCTGCAGCATGGCGCGGTGGCGATCGGCGAGTGTGGTCTCGACTACCACTACGACAATTCGCCGCGCGACGTACAGCGAAAGGTATTCGAGTCGCAGCTGCACCTCGCGGCCGACACGGGTCGCCCGGTCGTGGTGCACACTCGTGAGGCGGTCGATGACACGATGGCGCTTGTGCGTGAAGCGGGGCAGGCGGGCGTGCGCGGCGTGCTGCACTGTTTTACCGGACCCGCCACCCTCCTGGATGTCGCCGTCGCCAGCGGCTGGTATCTCTCGTTCAGCGGCGTCGTGACGTTCAAGAAGTGGGCCGATGACGGATTGATCCGGTCGATTCCGGCCGATCGCATCCTCGTTGAATCGGATGCCCCCTACCTCGCGCCGGTCCCTCTTCGGGGGAAGCGGAACGAACCGGCTCATGTCGCCTTGACGCTCCGGCACGTCGCCAGGGCTCGCGAGATCGATCCACACACGATGGGCGCGCAGGTAGTGGATAACACTCGCCGCCTGTTCAATCTGGCAGCACCCGATCACCATCCATAGGTTGCCCGTCCGTCCGAGGACGATCTCCATATTTTGCCATCTGCCATCACTCCAACCATCTGATCGTGTCCGTTCCTTCCGACATCGAAATCGCCCAGAAAGCAAAACTCCGCCCGATCGCCGACGTCGCTGCTGAACTCGGTCTCACGCCGGACGACCTCGATCTGTACGGGAAGTACAAGGCAAAAATCCCGATCGAAATCGCAAGCCGGCCGCCGCGCGGCAAGCTCGTGATCGTGACCGCCATCAACCCGACGGCGGCTGGAGAAGGAAAGACCACGATGTCAGTTGGCCTGGCGCAGGCCTTCCGCAGGATCGGCCAGCGCGTGGCGCTCTGCATTCGCGAGCCGTCGCTGGGGCCCGTGTTCGGCGTGAAGGGCGGTGCGGCCGGTGGCGGTTACTCACAGGTCCTGCCAATGGAGGATATCAACCTTCACTTCACTGGCGACTTCCACGCGATTTCGACCACCCACGCACTCTTGGCGGCGCTGCTCGACAATCACCTGCAGCAGGGCAACGCACTCAACATCGATCCCCGCCGCATAACGTGGCCGCGCACGATCGACATGAACGACCGCGCCTTGCGCAAAGTGATCATCGGGCTCGGTGGACCAGCCGAAGGAGTCCCCCGCGAGGAGCGCTTCGTCATCATCCCGGCCAGCGAGATCATGGCGATCGTGGCCCTCGCGTCGAGTGTGAAGGATCTCGAGGAACGGCTGTCTCGCATCGTCATCGGCTCGACGTACGGCACCGAGCGGAAGCCGGTCCGCGCCGGTGAACTCAAGGCCGCCGGCGCCATGAGCATGCTGCTCAAGGATGCCATCCGGCCGAACCTCGTCCAGACGCTCGAAGGGGGACCCGCATTCGTCCACGCCGGTCCCTTCGGCAACATTGCCCACGGCTGCAATTCGGTCATGGCAACGAAATCCGCCCTCGCGCTGGCCGATATCGTCGTCACCGAGGCCGGCTTCGGCTCCGATCTCGGTGCGGAAAAGTTCTTCGACATCAAGTGCCGTTCAGCCGGCTTGCAGCCACAGGCAGCGGTGCTCGTGGCGACCATCCGCGCACTCAAGCTCAACGGCGGCGCTCACAAGACGAAATTGGCCACCGAAGATCTCGCCGCTCTCGAACGCGGGCTGCCGAACCTCGAACATCACATCATGAACGTGAAGCAGTTCGGGTTACCGGTCGTGGTAGCCGTGAACCGCTTCGGTTCCGACTCCGACGCCGAGCTGAAGATGGTCGTGGACGCCGCCAGGCGGGCCGGTGTCCGTGTGGCGATGACCGAGGTGTTTGCCCGTGGCGGCGAGGGCGGCGAGGAACTCGCGCGCGAAGTACTGGCGATGCTGGAGCAGGGCAACGCGCAGTTTGCGCCGTTGTACGACACCAACCTTCCGATTCGCGAGAAGATCTCGACGATCGCGTCGCGTGTGTACGGTGCAGTCGGCGTCGACTACGCGCCGAAAGCCGATCGCAACATCGACTACCTGGAGTCGATCGGCCTGGGGAACACCCCGATCTGCATGGCCAAGACGCAATATTCGCTCAGTGACGACCCAACGCTCCTCGGAAGGCCCACGGGATTCCGCATAACGGTAAACGAAGTGTACCCCGCGGCCGGCGCCGGCTTTGTCGTGGCACAGTGCGGCGACATCATGACCATGCCCGGGTTGCCGAAGGTGCCCGCCGCCGAACGCATGTCCATCAAGCCCGATGGCGGCATTATCGGACTCTCCTAGGAGCCAGACGTGAGCACGCGCATCGTGAGCAGCGAGGCCGCCCCAGCAGCCATCGGCCCGTATTCGCAGGCAATCATCGCCGGCGGCTTTCTCTACACCGCCGGCCAGATCCCGATCGACCCGGCAACGGGTCAGGTCGTCGAAGGCGACATCGTGCCCCAGGCGAGGCGGGTGCTCGAGAACCTGGAGGCCGTCCTCGCCGCCGCCGGCGCCTCCTGGAAAAACGTCGTGAAGACGACGGTGTTTCTCCAGGACATGGCCGATTTCCCGCGACTGAACGAGGTCTACGCCGCCGCCATGGGTGACGCACGGCCGGCACGGTCGACCGTTCAAGTCGCCGCCCTGCCTCGCGGCGTGCGCGTTGAGATCGAGCTGGTCGCGCATCTCGGATAACTTTCCCGATGGCGGAGGTCGATGGCCGATGTCGGAGCAGCAGCTCCGCGTCAACCATCCGCCCTCCGCCATCCTCTTTCAATGAGGCAGCCACCATGACCGACCTCCGGGAAAACACGTTCCGGTTGACCCAGTTCGCGCGCTGCGCGGGTTGAGCCGCCAAGCTGGGTCCGGGTGACCTGTCCCGCGCCCTCGCGCCGCTGGACGCGAGACCCGATTCCCGAATCCTCGTCGGTCGTGAGACCTTCGATGACGCGGGAGTATTCAGGTTGTCTGCTGATCTCGCGCTCGTTCAGACGGTCGACTTCTTCGCCCCCATCGTCGACGATCCGTACGAGTTCGGCCAGGTCGCGGCAGCCAACGCGCTCTCCGACGTCTACGCCATGGGTGGCGAGCCGCTCACCGCGCTCAGCATCGTCGGATTCCCGAGCGGCAAGTTGCCGCTGAGCGTGCTCACCGAAATCCTTCGCGGTGGCCAGGACAAGGTACACGAAGCCGGCGCCACGATTATCGGTGGCCATTCGATCATTGACGACGAACTGAAGTACGGCCTCTCCGTCACGGGCAGCGTTCACCCCGATCGCATCCTTGCCAACAATGGCGCGATACCGGGCGACGTGCTCGTGCTCACCAAGGCGCTCGGTACCGGCTTCGTGACCACCGCACTCAAGCGAGGCGTGATCGACCCGGCGATTGCCACCGCGACCGTTGATTCGATGCGCACGCTCAACCGTGATGCGGCGCGCGCCGCGGTCGCCGTCGGTGCAAAGTGCGCCACGGACATCACGGGTTTCGGGTTGCTCGGGCACGCGCTGAACATCGCCCGCGGAAGCAACGTCTCACTGCGATTGGTCACCGGCCAGCTTCCTGTGCTGCCCGGCGCGCGCGAAGCCTGGCAAGCGGGCGCGACGCCTGGAGGTGCGGAACGCAATGAAACCCATGTGCGCGAGCAGACATCATGGGGGAACACCGAACCGTTCCTCGTCGCCCTGACGATAGACCCGCAGACATCGGGAGGCCTGCTGGTCTCGCTGCCCGCTCCGGTGGTTGAAGACTATCTTTCGCGCGTTCCGCGGGCGGTAGTGATCGGTGAGGTCCTGCCACGAGGCGATTTTGCGATAGACCTCGCGTGAGCCGGACACGGGGGTGTCTGGGGCCTGGTGGCTCTCGTCGTCTTCAAAACGATCGTGACCTGACATCGTCGGGTCGGGTGGGTTCGATTCCCATACACTCCCGCCACCCTTCACGCCTGACGAGTCGGAGCATCGTATCAGGACGGATTCCGGAGGGCATGGCGTGAAGCAATTGTGGTTCAGTACGGCGACAGGTGCCCTCTTGCTCGTGTCCCTGGCTCTTCCAGTCAGCGCGCAGGTGACTCCCCCCGATACCTCGTCGCGACGGCCCGATTCCGTACGGATCGTGCGCCCGCTGGCCGGCCAGGTTGGGCCCGATTCGCTGCGGCCGCCCCTTTCACCGGGTCGGGCCTTCCTCACCTCACTGTTCATTCCCGGGCTCGGTCAGTCGCGGCTGGGCCGCCAGCTCCCTGGCGCCATTTATGCCGGCGTCGAGATCATGTCTGTCGTTATGCTGCTGAAGGCGCAGAACGATCTCCGGATCGCGCGACGCAGCGCGAACATGACCATCATCAATCAGTACCGGATCGATCCGTCCACGGGGGCGCCTGTCCTCGACGAACTCGGACGATTCACGCCCCTCGATACGCTTCCGATCCGGTTCGATGCGGAACGCGTGGAGGCGCGCCGAACGCAGGTGGAGGACTGGATTGCCGTGCTCGCGTTCAACCACCTGTTCGCGGGAGCTGACGCATTCGTCGCCGCGCTCCTGTGGGACCTTCCGGCACGGGTCGGCGCGCAACAGCTCCGCCGCGGGATCGGGCTCGGCCTCAGCGTGCGCTGGTAGCCGTCGATTCCCGTCGCACGATCGATACTTCCTGTGCTGGATCGTCCACCGACCAGCGGTGCAGCCGGACCGCGTCCTCGCGAATCGTCAGGTAGGTCGTGTCATCCATCCACGTGCCCGCGTTGGCATACACGCCGTGCGTCCCACGCTCGAGGACCGGCACGTGCGAGTGTCCGTAAATGAGCAGCTCGACACCGGGCGCCGCCGCCAGCTCGCGGTGTGCCACGGTTCGCAACCCCTCGCCGCCATCGCGCGCGCGATACGTCCGGCTGGCCTGCGACGAGCCTAACGCGATCCGGCTGCCGAGGTCCGGGTGAATCCAGCGGAAGGCACGGATCGACCACCGGTGGCGTAACACCGAGCGCAGCCTCCGGTACCGCTTGTCCTCCACGTCCCGCAGCCCATCGCCATGGTCAATGCGTGTCCGCCAGCCGGCGATGTCACCGCTCCAGGTGCCCACGTGGTAGGTGACACCGACGTCCCTGGTGAGCACCTCGCCTCCCCAGCAGTCGTGGTTTCCGGCGATCCACAGCACGGGAATCCCCGCTTCCGTGAGGCGGGCCAGCGACGCCAGGACGCGGAAACCAGCCCGGGGAATGACGGTGCGCCATTCGAACCAGAAGTCGAAGAGGTCGCCGTTGATGATGACCGAACCGGCGGCGTCGCGGACATGGTCGAGAAAACCCAGCAACGCGCGCTCGACCCCGGGCGGCGTGACACCGAGGTGAACGTCCGAGAAGACGAAGCATGGCGACCGCAGCACGCGCACAGTCTATCACGCCCGCGCGCCTTTACAACACCAGCGGGCTACACAATCATGCGTCGCGGTCACGTCACTCCATGCACCCGGGCCCCAGGCCCAAGGCCCCATGCCCGGTCACACGTTCGACATCGAGTTGAGGGTTCGCTACGGCGAAACGGACCGCATGGGCGTTGTGTACCACGGCGAGTACCTTGTCTGGTGCGAAATGGGCCGCACCGAGTACATCCGGTCGTTGGGCATGTCGTACGCCGATATGGAACGCCGAGGCACTTTGCTGGCCGTCGCCGAGGCGACCGTCCGGTACCATGCGCCGGCCAGGTACGACGACATGATTTGCGTTTCCACGGTCCTTACACGCCTCGGGTCGAGGGGTCTTACGTTCGACTATGTCATTACGAAAGCGGATTCCGGTCGGCGGCTCGCCACGGCGAGCACGACCCTCGTCGCACTCGATCCTGACGGACGGGCCACCATCATTCCAGCGGATATTCGCGAACTCCTCGGCCGCAATCGTGAGGGTCCTGGCGCTGGCCGTGCTGGCCGTGGGGTGTGCGTCCGCCCCTCGTGCCGGTCCACTCACCGGCGTGCCGGTGGCGCGGGCGGTGCCGGACACGCGGCTGCCGCCGGGCCATTTTCGAATCATCTTCGGCTGGGAGTACAAGGAGCGCGTGTTTTCCGCGCGCGGCGACGGCGTGGCCCGGATTGCATCCCCCGACAGCCTCCGCATCGATCTCTTCCTGGAGAACGGCAGCAGCGGCGGATACGTGGTCATCATCGGCGACTCCCTCGTGGCCGTGGCGCAGGACGATGCGCGCCGGTCACTCCCGCCGGAACCGCTCCTCTGGGCGACGCTCGGCGTGGTGCGCGTCACGGCGCCCGACACCGTCGTCAGGCAGGATGGCGATACGTTGCGTGTCGAGATTGGCCAGAACCCCACCTGGCGGATGGCCTATGGCGACGCCCTCGGTCGCATGGATCGCATTTCCGGGGGACGATTGGAGCAGACGGTTCTGCGAACGGACTCGACCCGCGTAGTTTACAGGCAGCCGGCGGCAGGACGAACGCTGGTGCTCACGATCAGGCAGTCCATCAGGGAAGCGGGGTTCGATGCATCGATTTGGCGTCCTTAGCCTGATAGTGCTGAGCGGATGTCTGTACAGCCTCTCCGGAGGCGGTGGACTTCCGCGACACATCAAGACCGTTGCCGTCATTCCTTTCGAAAACGAGACGGCCAATCCCGAAGTGTCGGGTGAACTGCACCTGGCCCTCCGGAAGTCCCTTGGCGAACGGCTCGGCCTTCGGGAGGCGACGGAAGAAAGGGCGAACGCGCTGGTCACGGGAACGATTCGCCGGTATGAGCCCGATGTACCCGTGGGCTTCAGCGCCGACCCGGCGCGGGCCACGACCGCGCGACGGCGCGTTCAAATGGTCGTGGACGTCAAGATCGTCGACCAGACAACGGGCAAAACACTGTTCGAGCGGGCCGGGATGCAGGCGGAAGGTGAGTACGCCGAGCGCGCCGAACAGGCCGGCCGCAAGCAGGCGCTCGAGCGCATCGTGAACGACATCATCGAGGGAGCGCAGTCTCAGTGGTAGGTCGTCGTGGAACGAGCCGCCTCGGCTGCCTGGTGAGTGTGCTGCTCGTCGTCACGATCGCGTACTTCGGGTTCAACATCGGTGAGGTCTACCTGCGATACTTTCGCCTCCGCGACGCGATCGAGCAGGAGGCGAGGTTTGCGCACAATCGGACCGATGACGAGATCCGCGTGCGAATCGCTGCCCTGGTGGACTCGATCGGCATGCCTGACGAGGCCGGGCGCCTGACGATCATCCGGAACGCCAACCGGATCCTGATCTCGAGTGATTATACGGAACGCGTGGAACTCCCCCTCTTCGTGCGCGACTTCAGGTTTGCGCCGCAGGCGGTGCGCAACTTTTGAGTTCAGCACTCGACCCGGGCCGGAAAGTGATGCGCCCCGACGAGGCGGCGGACTGGCGTCGCCGGTCCGGACGCGTGGTGTTCACCAACGGCGTGTTCGACCTTCTGCACCCCGGTCAGCACCATGTTGGTACGCAGGTCCTTCTCCATGA
>CBIHMX010000103.1:0-7583 GCA_966211115.1 uncultured Gemmatimonadaceae bacterium
AGCCCGACCTGGACCTCATCGGCGATGCACAGGCCGCCGGCGGCGCGCACATGGCGGTATGCCTCGGCCAGGTAACCCGGCGGAAGCGGCACCTGTCCACCACACGACAGGATCGATTCGCAGAGGAACGCGGCGGGCCGCCGGCCTGCCTGACGAATGCGGCCCACGGCCTCACGCACTGCCTGCGCGTACTTGAGCCCTGCGTGGTCGTCGTCCTCTCGGAACGGTCCACGATACGTGTCCGGCATGGGCACCGCGTGCACCCACGGCGGCGCGCCGGACCCACCAGGCCCGTTGAACTTGTACGGGCTCACTTCGACCAGCGTCGACGTGTTGCCGTGGTAGCCGGCGTCCACGACGATCATGTCCCGCTCGTGCGTGAATGCGCGGGCCATGCGAATGGCCAGTTCGTTCGCTTCACTCCCCGAGTTCACGAAATAACAGACGCTGAGCGGTGCGGGGAGCGTCCCGCGCAGGCGCTCGGCGTACTGCAGGATCGCTTCGTGGAGGTAACGCGTGTTCGTGTTGAGCGCAGCCATCTGCCGCTGCCCGGCGCGCACCACTCCGGGATGCGCATGCCCCACGTGCGCCACGTTGTTGACGGCATCCAGGTACCGACGCCCGCTGGCATCGATCAGGTGTTGCATGACACCGCGGACAATGTGCAGCGGCTTCCGGTAAGAGATGCTCAACGATGGGCCAATCACGTCCGCGCGCGAGTCCAGCAGCGTCGACACTGGTCTGGGCATCGGTGCGCGAGCGCGTCCGTCGACGCCCGCCAAAGATGAAGGATCAGGCGAAACACTCAGCCGTACACGCCGTTCGGCGGGTCGCGCGACACCGGGGTATTCGCCCACCCGGTCGAACATGTCGCAGATGACCTGCACGTGCACGTGAGGCCACCAACCACCGTTGACCGTTACGTCGCCAAGCCAGCCAAGCAACTCGCCGGCTCGGACGACGCTGCCCACCTTCAGGGCGTCAATGGACTCCCGACTGAGGTGCCCGTACAGCGTCCAGAACGCAGGGCGTTCATTCGTGGCGCCATGTTCGAGGATGATCGTCGGACCGTAGTCGCCCGGCTCGGTGTTGTCGCGCAGGCTGTGAACGACGCCGTCGAGCGGAGCGTGAATCGCGGTGCCGGCCGGTGCACCGATGTCGATGCCTATGTGCACCGTCCGCCATTCAGGGCCATCGTTACCGTCCAGCCGGAACAAATCGGTCGTGTAGATCGCCCGCACTTCATCGTAACGGCCAATCCCGACGCGTGCGCCGGACCCCTCCAGTTCGTCATCGACCAGCTTCGAGAAGCGGCGCTGGTCGCGCCATTCGTCGATCGTCCCGATCGTCAGGCTGCTGACGCTGAAGTCGTGAACGTGAATGTCGTGCTGCTCGAGGCCGTGGCCGAGCAACGGCGCGAACTGGTGCGAGTTCTTCGAGAGCCAGGCGGCGACCTGTGCGCCAGCGGGACATGGCTCCAACCCACAGGCATCCCGGAATCGGTACTCCGCCAGTCGGGGATGAACGTCGTTGAGCTGGTCGAGCAGACGATACGCCGACTGGACACTCACCTGCAGATACTCGTTTTCCGGTGATGTCTCGGCCTGAATGGCCGCGTTGACCACGCTGACCGCCAGTCGCGTCCGCACGAGCGGGAACAGGAGCGCGATTTCTTCTTCGGTCAGCGGAAAAACGGCGTGGTATCCGGCGAGCAGGTGTGCACCGGCCGTGATCGGATCGGGCTTGGCCATCATCGCGTACGCCATGGCGATTGCGGCGTCACAGACTGGGTGCGACGCCAGCAGGTCACCGAAGTCGATGATACCCGACGGCGCCAGCGCGCCCTCGCTGTTCCGGCCTACCAGCAGGTTCCAGTCGTTGCCATCGTTATGCACGACGCTCGAGCGCGTCGCGGCCAGGCGGGGTTGCACCGTGCCCGTATACTCGCCGATGATGTCCCTGACCTGTGCGCGACGCACGCCGTCGCTGATGCGATCGACATGCTCGGCAATCCATCCTGCCGTTGCCAGGTCCCACTTCAGGGACCGGCGCGCAGCGGGGTGCTCGAAATCAGTGAGCGCCGCGGTGATCGATCCTGACCACCTTCCGATCGCCTGAAGCAGTTCCGGACCGTGCGGCGACACTTCGGCGAGTGGCTTTCCAGGGAGCCAGGTCAGCAGGCGTGCCGAGTGGGTTTCGCCGCGGATCGTGTGGTGGACCACTCGGGAACGAGTTAGCGATGGCACGATTGCCGGGGTCCGCGCTTCCGGGGCTCGCGCGGCCAGGTGCACCAGGGCGGCTATCTGCAGGTCGATCGCGGCGGCGTCCTCCAGGGGGGAGGCGATTTTCAGGACGAACTCGCTGGCATCTCCTGTGTACACGTGAAAATTCCGCTCGCGCTCGCCTGGGAGCGGACGGATGGTGCCTCGAATTCCCCAGTGTTCGGCGAGGATTTCGGCGGCGTCTGTAGTGGTGACATCCGGGAGCGGGTGGGTCAGCGCAGGCACGGAGAGAAGTTATCGGTCGGCAGCGACACAGGAGAGCGGTCACGCTTGCGACATGCGTGTCCCTCGCGGTAGATGACCCGCGCCGAAAGGCGCCCTTTCACCGGAGAGTACGATGCGACGATGGCGGCCGATCCTGGCGACGGTGCTGATCCTTGTACTCCCGGGCTGCGTCCGGTGGCGACTCGTCCCCGTTCCCAGGCCGCCGGCACCGCCGAACGTGGTATCCGATCAGTCGCGAGTGAGGCTGAACAGCGGTCAGGCGGTCGGTTTCCTCACTCTGGTCGTGGCGAGCGATTCCATCTTTGGCATTCGGAACAACGATGCGCGAACCCGGATGACGATCTCGCACGACCAGGTCCGTCGTATCGAGGTCCGGCAGAAGGACCCGGTGAAAACGCTTGGTTTACTCGGCGCAATCGCGTTCGGTCTATGGTATACGGGGATGATGGGGGTGGGGCCTAACCGATAATGCGATTGGTTAGTGGTTATTGGTTAGTGGTATTGGGTATTGGTACCAGTTCCCAATACCGATAGACGTAGAGGTACCAGGGCCCGTCGCCGCAGCCGAACAACAGTTCGAGTAACCAGTAACCAATACCAGTTACCTCCCTACGGGCGCTCTCACCTTTCCTACGACCGCCGTCACGTTGTCGGTGCCGCCGCGTGTCAGGGCTAGGTCTATGAGGTTGCGAACAGTTTCCTCGGCACTGTTCTCGCGAGCCAGCCGTTCGCGGATTTCGTCATCGGTGACGTGTTTCGTCAGCCCATCGCTGCAGACCAAAGTGATATCGCGGCGAGTGACATCTGTAATGGTTATTTGCGGCACGACCTCATCGTTGCCGACTGCGCTCCATAACACGTGCTTGAGGCGCGCTGCTTGCGGGCTTCCGGGCTTGATGGCTCCGGATTCGAGCATCAACTGCTCGTATGTCTGATCGGATGTGAATCGTGTGAGTTCGCCATCGCGGAACCGATACATCCGGCTGTCTCCCACATGAACGATGAAGGCGCGCGGCCAGAAGGCGGCGTACATCGTGAGCGTCGTCGCCGGTTTGCCACCCGCGTCCCTTCCCATTTCCACCAGCGCCGCGTGCGCCTTCATCACCGCGCCGCGTAGTTCAGTCGAGGACTTTTCCTGCTGCGTGAGCACGAGCTCGGAGCAGATTTCGGTCGCATGGAGCAGGTGCGCCGCGAGGGTTGATAGCGCGAGCGCGCTCCCGTCACCCGCGGTGGCCAGGCCGCCGACGCCATCGGCGACGAGCAGGAGAAAGCCCCGCGATCCGGTTTCGTGGTTCCCGATGCCCCCGGGAATCGACGTGTGATGAACACGGAGGTTCCGGTGGAAGCTGGCGATGAGGAAGTGGTCGTTATTGCTCGACCGGACTTTTCCCTGGTGCGTAAGCCCGAACGTGTCGATTTCGGACATGGCCGGACGCGGCACGTTGTCCGACGCTCCGAGACTGGTCTCGATCCCGTCCTTGTCGCCCATGCCCTCAATTCGAACTCGCTTGCCGTTCCGTGGCAAGGAGCCGAGCGGGTACCTGTACCCGTACCCGTACCCGTACCCGTACCAATAACCACCAACCCATACCAGTACGCCCTTCTCCCTGAATCCTCCCCAACCCTTTCACCGTATATGTTGTCACACCACATATGGCCAAGCCGACCCTGACATCCGAAATGAAGAAGGGGAGCGCGGAGCTCCTCATTCTCGCCATCCTCGAGGATGGCCAGCGCCATGGCTACGAGATCGCGCGGCAGATCGAACTACGGTCGCGCGGCGCCATCTCGTTTCACGTGGCATCGCTCTACCCCATGCTCTACCGGCTCGAGGCACGTGAACTGATCGAGGGGCGTTGGGTCGAGAAAGCAGGACAGCGCCGCCGCCGCTACTACCGCCTGACGTCGGAAGGAACCGAAGTGCTCGCGGCACAACGCAGCCTCTGGCAGGAATTCTTCACCGGCATCAACCGCGTTGCCCGGCTGCGGACCACATGACGGTCCGTGACTGGCGTGCCCTGGTGCGCGACACGCTCGAGAACATCACCGGCGATCCGGCGCATGACGCGGACATCGTCGAGGAACTCGCACAGCACATCTCGCAACGATTCGACGAGCACGTCGCGCGTGGAAACTCCGAAAGCAGGTCGCTCGATCTCGCGCTGTCGGAACTTGCCGAACCCGTTTCACTGAAGCGATCGCTTCGCGATTCCGCACGACAGCGGAGTCTCGCGGTCGTACCACCGGTTGCCGGAGGAAGATCGTCCGTGTGGAATGATTTCGCTCAGGACCTCAGGTACGGCACCCGCGTGCTGTTCCGGTCGCGCGGGTTTGCCGCCGCCGCCATCCTCACACTCGCCATCGGGATCGGCGCGACGACGGCGATTTTCAGCGTCGTCAACGCGGTCCTGCTGCAGCCGGTTCCGTTCCGTGAGCTCGACCGGATGGTCATGGTCTGGCAGACCGACCGTAACACGGGCACCAACCGCGAGCCGTCATCGCTCCCCGACTTCATCGACGTGAAGGAGCGAAGCCGCCAGTTGTCCGATGCGGCCGGCTTCATCGCGAGCGAAGGGAACATTACACCGGTCGACGGCGACCCGAGCCGGGTCCCCGTTCTCTTCAGCACCAGCGGACTGCTCGATGTGTTAGGCATCCAGCCGGCGATGGGCCGCGGCTTCACTGCCGAGGAGGATATTCGCGGCCAGGGGCACGTCGCGATGATCAGCGATCGGCTCTGGGAGCAGCAATTTCAGCGCGCCACCAATGTCGTCGGCCGCACGATCCGGTTGAGCGACCTGGAATACACGATCGTTGGCGTGGTTCCCGCGTCGGCTGACTTTGGCGCGATGCAGATCCTGCGTTCGGCCGCGTACGGGCGCGGCTTTGCCGACCGGGATCTCCGGTCCCGGGTCGACGTCTGGTTGCCGATGGGGGCGGTCGGCCGGGAGCTCGTGCGGAGCACACATCCCCTGCTCGTCCTCGGTCGCCTTGCGCCCGGTGCATCGGTGGCGTCGGCCCAGTCCGAGCTCACGTCGATCATGGCCGACCTCGAAGCGCAGTATGCCGGCTCGAACGTCGCGCGCGGCGCATTCGTCGAGTCGATGAACGACGTCATCTTCTCGCGCGTACGCGGCACGCTCTGGGTACTCCTCGCCGCGGTCGGGTTCGTGCTCCTCATCGCCTGCGTAAACGTCGCCAACCTGCTGCTGGCCCGCGGCACCGCCAGGCTGCGCGAGGTGGCCGTACGCACCGCAATGGGAGCACCGCTTCGCCGGCTCGTCAGGCAGTTCGCTGCCGAAAACCTGGTGATGACGTCGGTCGCGACGATACTCGGCATGGCGATCGCGTTGCTGGCGCTGAAACTCATGGTGGCGGTTGCGCCGGCGGACATCCCGCGCATTACGGACGTTCGTATCGACGGCGTCGTGCTGGCCGTTGCCACCGGCCTCGCGATCTTCACAGGCCTGGTGTTCGGGGTTGTTCCGGCGATCCAGGCACGCAGGGTGGACCTGCAGGGCGCGCTCAAGTCGGATGAATCGCGCGGCGCGAGCGCGAGTCGTGAACGCGGCCTGCTGCGCTCCACGCTCGTGGTTTCCGAAGTGGCGTTGGCGGTGGTGCTGCTGGTCGGCGCCGGCCTGCTGGTGAAGAGCGCCTGGCGCCTCTCGCAGGTCGAGACGGGGTATAGCACCGAGAACGTGGTGAAAGCGGAATTTCAGTTACCTCCCGGTCGTTATCCGACCCAGAACGGCTGGCCGAATTTCGTGGAGGTTCACCGGTTCAACGACGACCTGATGCAACGCGTGCGCGGCCTCCCGGGCGTGCAAGCGGCTGCGATCGTTGGCAATCATCCGGTCGATCCCGGTTCCCAGAATTCGTGGCGTGTGGTCGG
Source organism: uncultured Gemmatimonadaceae bacterium (assembly GCA_966211115.1). Lineage (GTDB taxonomy): Bacteria > Gemmatimonadota > Gemmatimonadetes > Gemmatimonadales > Gemmatimonadaceae > JABWBJ01. The sequence continues at coordinate 6,400 of CBIHMX010000103.1, forward strand.
ACGCGAGTCCGAAGGCGCCAACTGGCCCGAGGTTTCCATCCGACGGGTCAGTACCTCGTACCTGGAGACCGTCCGGCTTCCACTCGCGAGCGGTCGTGCGTTCGGCGACGGCGATGGCCCCGCGGACCCAGCCGTGTCGATTATCAACGAAGCGCTGGCCCGGCGGTTCTTTGAAGGACGTGAGCCACTTGGCCAGCAAATCGCCCTCTGGGGCTCCGCTCGGACCATCGTCGGAGTGGTGAAGGATGAGCGCATCAACGGCCTTGCCCGTGAGGCGCCACCGGCGATCTACCTCCCGTTCCGGCAGGCACCGTCGTTCAATGGCGCCGAGGCGCTCCTCGTCAGGACGAGCGCGCCGATTTCCGGGCTGGTGAATTCGTTGCGCGGGGCGGTGCGGCAAGTCGATCCACAGCTCGCGGTATTCGGCATCCAGTCACTGGAGGAAGTGCTCGGCGCGTCGGTGGCGCAGCAGCGCTTCGTGATGCTGCTGCTCATCGCGTTCTCGGGCGTCGCTGTCATCCTCGCGGCGATCGGCATCCACGGCATCCTCAGCTACACGATTGCGCAGCGCCGCCATGAACTCGGTATCCGCATCGCGTTAGGCGCGACGCCGGGCCGGGTCACGAATCTCGTGCTCGGGCAGGGAGCCCGGCTGACGGCAGTCGGCCTGCTGATCGGGGTCCTGGCCGCATTCGCGCTGACGAGGGTCATCGCCAGCCAGTTGTACGGCGTGTCGGCGACCGACCTGACGGCGTTTGCGGCGGTGCTTCCCGTCCTGGGTGCCGTGGCGATGCTCGCCACCTGGCTCCCCGCACGTCGCGCCGTGCGCCTCGATCCGCTCGACGCCATGCGTGACTGAGTCTGACGGAGACGCTGGCGAGACGCGTGAGGCGCGCGGCACACGGGCACCTCCGGCGAGAACCGGGACACCCCGCCGCGGGGCTGTCTGCGCCGTACGCAACCGGCCCGGTGTCCGGTTCTCGCCTGCCGTTCAGTGTTGCTCCATGGTTCCAGCGTCGTCCGCGTTCGCTCTACCCGTAAAATCGTCCGCAGTTGTAAGGGTGTCGGCGGGGGTGTGGCAGTGAGTCGGCAGATTGTGGCATACGTCCTGTAGGGGCAGCATGAAGCGTTAGGCGTCCGTTGAGGAAACCAGACGGATCATGCCATGCTGACCAGCCTGCGTC
>CBIHMX010000104.1:0-7580 GCA_966211115.1 uncultured Gemmatimonadaceae bacterium
GCTCATGCACGGTTCAGAACAGCTCCGGGAGCTGGTGGGAACGCTCAAGGGTTAGCGGAAATGGGGTCAGACCCCATTTTGCGCGGTCCCTCTCGCACCGCATCTTGCGGTGTGACCGAAAACGACGCTCCTCCCCGCCCCGCCATCCTGCTCTTGAGTGGCGGTCTCGACTCCACCACCCTGCTGGCGCACGCCGTGAAGCAGGGATTCGTGGTTTACGCGCTTTCCTTCCGGTACGGGCAGCGGCACGAGCATGAGGTGCGGGCCGCCACACGCGCGGCGGAACGCTTTGGCGCGGCCAAACACGTCATCCTCGATATCGACCTGAGTGCGTTCGGTGGTTCAGCGCTGACGGGGCAAGGTGAGATTCCGAAAGATCGGGACGTCGACGCGCTGGAGATCCCGATCACGTATGTCCCCGGCCGCAACACGCTTTTCCTGTCGTATGCGATGGCCTGGGCTGAAGTCATTGGCGCCAGCGACGTGTTCATCGGCGTGAATTCACTCGACTATTCCGGGTACCCCGACTGCCGGCCCGAGTACATCGAGTCGTTCGAGCGGATGGCGAACCTCGCCACGCGGGCTGCCGTGGAGGGTCACCGGCTGGTGATCCACGCGCCACTGATCCGGATGTCCAAGCGGGAGATCATCGAACTGGGAACGGCGTTAGGCGTGGACTACGCCGAGACCACGAGCTGTTACGATCCGGCACCCGATGGCGCGGCCTGCGGCCGCTGCGATGCGTGCCAGTTGCGGTTGAAGGGATTTGCCGAGGCGGGGATGACCGATCCGGCTCGTTATGCGACTCCCGTGTCCTGATGTACACGGTTCGCGAGATCTTCTACACGCTGCAGGGAGAGGGAGCGCGGACCGGGCGGCCGGCGGTGTTCTGCCGGTTCAGCGGATGCAACCTCTGGACGGGTCGCGAGGCTGACCGGGCCGCGGCCGTCTGCCGCTTCTGCGACACCGAGTTCGTCGGCGTCGGCCCGGACGGCGGGAAGTTCACGACCGCGGAGGACCTGGCGCGGGCGGTGAAGGCCGCCTGGCAGGGAAACGGGCGTGGCCGTCCCTACGTCGTCTGCACGGGCGGTGAACCGCTGTTGCAACTCGACGAAGCGGCCGTCGGCGCGTTCCATGCCGCCGGATTCGAGGTGGCGGTGGAGACGAACGGGACCTGCCTGCCCCCGCCGGGACTCGACTGGATCACGGTGAGCCCGAAGGCGAACGCCGAGACGATCCTCACCCATGGGAATGAACTGAAGCTGGTGTTCCCGCAGGAGGGAGCGCCTCCGGAACGGTATGCGTCGTGGGACTTCGACGAGTTCTACCTGCAGCCGATGTATGGCCCGGACCTCGAGGCGAACACAAAGGCGGCGCTCGACTTTTGCCTCGCCCATCCGCAATGGCGGCTGAGCCTCCAGACGCACAAGATGCTGGGCATCCGGTAAGGACCGGTCAGGGGGAGTTTCGACCTCAATGGACGTTTTCGCCGAGTTCACGTTCGAAGCCGCGCACCGCCTGCCTAACGTGCCGGCGTCGCACAAGTGTGCGCGCTTGCACGGCCATTCATTCCACGTCCGCGTCACCGTCAGCGGACCGATCGACCCGGCGCTGGGCTGGGTGATCGACTTCGCCGACGTGAAGCAGGCGTTTGCGCCGCTCCATGCGCTACTCGACCACCATTACCTGAACGAGATCGAGGGGCTGGAAAACCCGACGAGCGAGATGCTGTCGCAGTGGATCTGGGTGCGACTCCAACCGTCGCTGCCGCTGCTTTCCGCGGTCGAGGTTCGGGAAACGTGCACCGCGGGCTGCGTCTATCGAGGGTGAGACGCGCTCCGGCCCTTCCGGTCTATCGGAGCAGCGACGCGAATACCAATGCCCGCCGGCCCTTGGCCATCAGCGCATTTCTCAGCCGACGGCGCGAGCGCTGCATGGCACCGGCGGAGGGGAAACCCAAAATCTCCGCCATCAGCGTCGTCGGCTTGACGCCCCTGCGTTCGAGCTCCTGCACGTGCAGCACGCGACCACAACGCGACAGAATGCCGGGACTCGGCAGGCCCACCAGCATGATCCGGTTGTGCAGGGACTTGCGGGAGGCGTTGAAGACCCGGGACCGGATCGACCAGACATCCAGGCGGTAAGCATTCCGCACACAGTGCATGACGAGCGACCGCTCCGGCGACTCACGGAACCACTTCCAGAGCAACTTGATCTCCGTCTCCGGTGCGGGCGCAGCCAATCGCTGGTGCATCGTCTCGACGAACGCCGTCGCGTCGGCCGGGGCATCGAGGCAGAACACCTCGTCGACGCCAACCGCGGCGAGCCGGGGGAGCAGGCGCGCCACTTCCGCCGTCGATCGCGCGAGAACGTAAATGCCAACGTGCGGCACCAGGGCCCGCAATTGCTAGATCGCTTCGATCGCCCGCAACCCGCGACGAAGGTTCGGGCCCATCACGATCGCCGTTGCCGCCGAGAGCGATGCCGCCGTCCCTGCCGCCAGCATCATCTCGAGATCGACGGGGACCAGCTTGATGGACGCGCTGCTGCTGCACAGGCTACGGACGAGATCGGCACTGGCTTCATCGACCAGAAGCTCACGGACAATCGGCCCGCTGGCCCTGGAGATCGCCTCAGAACCCGGCGGCGTCTGCAGACGCACCTCTGACTCATCCTCGTTGCCCGGTCGGAGCGTATCGAGTATCAGCACGGCGCCTGAGTAGGAGTTCCCGGCCAGGGAGGTTCCGGAGGACGGGCGTATAACACACTTTGTGGTGCTGCGGCTGTGGTTGGCAAGTGGCTGTATTGTTGTGTCGCGGGGAGTTCGGGGTCAGACTCCCATCTGCCGAAGCAACGCGTATCCGGATGTCCGCGGGAGTTTGAGTAAACCCGAACTCGTTCCTCTACCCAAGGCTGCCATGAGTAAAGGATTTTCACGCCGCGACTTTATCGCCGATTCGAGCGTGCTGGCGCTCGGCGCCATGATCGTCCCGCGCCATGTGATCGGTGCCACACAGGGGCAACGCGCTCCGTCGGACACGTTGAACTTTGCCTGCGTCGGTTTTGGTGGCATGGGCATGAACAACGCGAGCGAACTCGTGGACGCAGGGGAAAACCTGGTCGCCGTCTGCGATGTCGACATGGCATTCGTCGAACGGCAACTGGCAGGCCGCCTGCGCCCGAACCGTGACGGCGTCGTTTCGCCAGCGGCGATCAAGCTTCGCGACGCCTACACGAAGGCGGCGAAATATGCCGACTTCCGCGAAATGCTCGACCGGCAGAAAGACATCGAGGCAGTCATCGTTGCCACACCGGATCACATGCACGCTCACATTGCCCTCGCGGCGATGCGGGCCGGCAAACATGTCTACGTCCAGAAGCCGCTGACCTATTCGGTGCACGAGGCTCGGCTTCTCGCGCGTGTGGCCGCTGAAACGAAAGTGGCGACACAGATGGGCAACCAGGGCCACTCGCGTGAAGGGACCCGGCGAATCCAGGACTGGATCGCCGCGGGCGTGATTGGACCCGTCCGCGAAGTGCACATCTGGACGGATCGACCCCAGCGGTACTGGGCGCAGGGAATTCCGGGGCCCACGAACATCCCGGCGCCGCAGACGAACGCTCCAACCGCGACGGCGCCAGCCCCGAACCAGCCGGCATTACCGCCCGCTCCTCCCAGCTGGAACGTGCGCACCGTTGAACGGGCCGTTCTCTCGGCCATGGCCGCGAATCCCCGCGACCTGCCGGCTGGCCTGAACTGGGACCTGTTCCTCGGCGCCGCTCCCGGGGACATCCCCTATCACCCGGCGTACCATCCCTTCAGCTGGCGCGGTTGGGTGCCATTCGGGGTGAGCGCGATCGGCGACATGGGCGCGCACCTGATGGACCAGGCGTTCTGGTCGTTAGGTCTGACGCTCCCCACGACGATCACGTCCAACTCCACGCCGTGGGGCGGACCGGCCGCCAATCCCGCCTCATATCCGCTGGCGATGCATACGCGGTACGAATTCGCTGCGCGTGGCGGCAGGCCTGCCGTCGAGATGCACTGGTACGATGGCGGACTGTCGCCGATGGTCCTGGCCGACGTGCCGCGTCCCGACGGCGATGGCGGTGGCGCGGTATTCGTTGGTGAGAAGGGCTACCTGACGCACCAGACGTACGGCGACACCCCGAAGATCTTCCCGGCGTCGCTCGCGGCGGAGGCGGAGGCCGTGCCGAAGACCTTCGAGCGCGTCGAGACGGGGCACGAAGTGAACTGGGCGCGGGCGTGCAAGGGCGAAGCGAAGGCCAGTTGCCCGTTCGACTACGCTTCGGCGCTGACCGAGGTAATGTTGTTAGGCATCGTGGCGTTGCGCGCCGGCCAGAACAAGCGGATCGAGTACGACGCCGCGAACATGCGGATCACGAACGCGCCGGAAGCGAACCAGTGGTTGACTCGTGAGTACAGGTCAGGGTGGGCGTTGTGAGGCGTGAGGTCGTGAGGGCGTGAGGTCGGGAAATCGGGAATCGGGAATCGGGAATCGGGGATCGTGATCGTTACAGCGTGAGTTTCGACCCAAACCTTCGTATGCGCGTCTTCGAAAAACTGTTCCGCGTTTCCCTGGCGATTCTCGCGCTGACAACTCAAGCAGCGGCACAGGCGGCCAACACGTTGACCGACGAGGAGCGCGCCGCGGGCTGGAAGCTTCTGTTCGACGGCAAGTCGACTGACGGGTGGCGTGCGTATGGCGCCGACACCATGCCTGCTGGCTGGCAGGCCGTAGACGGCATCCTCACACGAGTCTCACGCGCCGCCGACATCATCACGAAGGAGCAGTTCGACGACTTCGAGTTGACGCTCGACTGGAAGCTCGGGCCCAGCGGGAATAGCGGCCTTTTCTACCGCGCGGTCGAGGGCCTGGAGTGGATCTACCATGGCGCCCCGGAATACGCGCTCCTCGATGATGCCGGACATAACGACGGGAAGAATCCCCTGACTTCGGCGGGGTCGGTCCACAGTGTGTATGCGCCTCCACGCGGCATCGTGAAGCCTGCCGGCGAGTGGAACACCTCGCGGGTCGTGGCGAAAGGGACGCACATCGAGCACTGGCTCAATGGGCAGAAGGTCGTCGAGTACGAACAGGGGAGTCCCGACTGGGCCAGGCGCGTAGCCGCCTCGAAGTTCGCCCCGTTTCCCCAGTACGGGAAAGCCATGAAAGGCCATATCGGCTTGCAGGAGCATGGTGGACGGGCGGAGTTCAGGAATATCAAGATCAGGGAACTGCGCTAACCCCGAGCCGAAGGCGCAGGGCGATCCCGGGAGGTCGCACCCTGCTGTGGTGCGCAAATCGCCCTTCGCCCTGCCCCCCAAGCATTTCGCCCCTTCCTGAGGGCGTAGTCAGCCTACAGGGCTAGCTTTAGGAGTCCGCCCGGCCGGTGAAATCGTTGACTCCTTTTCAACGGTTCGGCCGTAGTAAGTGTCGAACATCGAACCGACGAGAACCGTTCCCGTGGATATCAAGCGAGACCCCCCGAAGAAAACCAAACGGAACGTGCTGATCGCCGGTGGCGTGGTCGCCGCCGTGGCGCTGACTGTTGCCTTGAGCCAGCTCGAGGCCCGTCCACCCTCGGTCGCTCGCGCGGAAGTGATCATCGATTCCGTGCAGCGCGGTGAACTCATTCGCAACGTCCGCGCGCCTGGCACCCTCGTTCCCGAAAACATCCGGTACGTCGCCGCGGTCGTCAGCGGCCGTGTCGAAGATCGGCCGCTCCGTCCTGGCGCCATGGTCACGAGCAACACCGTCATCCTCGTGCTGAGCAACCCGGACGAGAACCTGCAGTTGCTCAGTGCCCAGGAAGCGCTGGCGCAGGCGGAGCAGAACCTCGTGACGCTGCGCGCAAATCTCGAGAGCCAGAAGCTCACCCAGGAATCGCAGATTGCGAGCCTCAAGACGCAGCTGGCAACGGCCGAGCGCAACAAGGCCACGTTCGAGGCACTGGACCAGTCGAAAAAAGGCCTCGCTTCAGAAAACGAATTGAAGACAGCCCGGGAGCTCGTCACTCAGCTCACCACGCAGCTTGGGATCGAAGAGCAGAAGCTGAAGCTGATGGAAGGGAACATCTCCGAGCAGATCGCCGGCGCCGAGAACACGGTCAACAGCAACAAGGCCATTGTTCAGTTGCGCCGCGATCGCATTGCCGGCCTCAACGTCAGGGCAGGCATCGACGGGCAGCTCCAGAGCCTGGACCTCGAGCTCGGGCAATGGATCAATTCCGGTGTCGAACTCGCTCGTGTAGCGCAGCCGGGCCGCTTCAAGGCCGTGCTCCGCGTACCTGAATCGCAGGCCAAGGACGTCGTGGTCGGGCAGAAGGTCGATGTCGACCTGCATCCCACGATCGTGAAGGGCCACGTCATGCGGGTGGACCCCGTTTCCCAGAATGCCACGGTCGAAGTCGAGGTGTCCCTCGAGGGCGAGATGCCCGCCGGCGCCCGCTCCGACCTCAGTGTCGACGGTACGATCGAGATCGACCGTCTTCCAGACGTCCTTTTCGTGCAGCGACCAGGCAACTCCCAGCCCGATCAGACTGTCGGACTATTCAAGCTGGAACCAGACGGAAAGACGGCCGTAAGGACAAACGTGAAGTTCGGCAAGGCGTCGGTGAACATGATCGAGGTACAGGCCGGCCTGCAGGTCGGCGACAAGATCCTGATCTCCGACATGGGGCAGTACGACACGGTCAATCGGATTCGTATCAACTAGCTGAAGTCCAGAGCTCAAAGTCCAGAGTGGACTCACTGATGCCACAGCCTTGGACTTTTGAAATTCGGACTTGAACTTCTCGCAAACCTGGGAGACAACAGATGGAACCGCTCATTCGGATGGAAGGCATCAAGAAGGTGTTCTACACGGACGAAGTCGAGACGCACGCGCTGGCCGATGTGCATCTCGAGATCCGTCCGGGCGAGTACATCGCCATCGCAGGTCCGTCCGGATGCGGCAAGACCACGCTCCTTTCGATTCTCGGACTGCTCGACACGCCGACTGACGGCACCTACATGCTGAGCGGCGAACATGTCGCGAAGCTCTCGGCGGCCGATCGCGCGCGCATCCGCAATCGCCAGATCGGGTTCATTTTCCAGGCGTTCAACCTCATCGGCGACCTCACGGTCTACGAAAACGTCGAGCTGCCGCTCACCTACCGCGGCATGTCGTCGCAGGAGCGGAAGAAGCGCGTGGCCGATGCGCTCGAGCGCGTGCAGATGGGACACCGCATGAAGCACTACCCCTCGCAGCTCTCGGGCGGTCAGCAGCAGCGCGTGGCGGTGGCCCGCGCCGTAGCCGGTGATCCCGCGATCCTCCTCGCCGACGAACCGACCGGTAACCTCGACTCGGTGAACGGCGAAGCGGTGATGGGGCTGCTCCAGGAGCTGCACAAGGGCGGCGCCACGATCTGCATGGTGACCCACGATCCGCGCTACGCGGCGCATGCGGACCGCTCGATCCACCTGTTCGACGGCAAGGTCGCGGACGATTCGTTGGTCACGAGCCACTAACGACAACAGAACGCGGATGGCGGACGGCAGAAAGCCGCCATCCGAT
>CBIHMX010000105.1:0-7551 GCA_966211115.1 uncultured Gemmatimonadaceae bacterium
CGCACCCGGGACACGCATGAGCACGAATCAACGCATGGGCAATACCACCCGCACGATCGAGGAATCGCGCGAGCGCTGGTCCATTCCGTGGATGGATCACCTGCAACAGGACCTGCGCTACGCGGTACGCGGACTGCGGCGCTCCCCGGGCTTCACGTTTGGCGTCATGGCGACGCTCGCCCTCGGAATCGGCGCGAACGCGGCCATGTTCGGCGTCGTCGACCGGCTCATGTTCCGGCCGTATCCACTGCTTCGCGATCCCGGCACCGTCCACCGTGTGTACCTGCAATGGACTGAGCGCGATGCGCGGCGGACCGGCATCGGGTTCGAGTACAAGCGCTACCTCGACTTGCAGGGCTGGACCAGCGCGTTCTCGACGTTTGCCGCGTTTTTCCCGACGACGGAACCCGTCGGCATCGGGGCGGCGACCAGCGAGCGCCAGATCGCCGCCGTCAGCGCGACGTATTTCGACTTCTTCGATGCCCGGCCAGCGTTAGGCAGGTTTTTCACGCCTGACGAGGACACCACGCCGGTGGGGGCACCCGTCGTCGTCCTCAGCCATGGGTTCTGGCAGAGCGATTTCGGCGGGCTGCCGGACGTCATCGGGAAGCCGCTCCAGATCGGCAACGTCTCCTACACGATCATCGGCGTAGCGCCGGACGAGTTCACGGGCGTGACCGAGGGCCGGCCGCGCGAGGCCTTCGTTCCGATCACGACGTGGGCCGGCAACCAGCCCGGCGCTGACGGACGGACCTACTACTCGCAGTACTCGTGGGGCTGGATGGAGATGATGGTGCGACGGCGTGACGAGGTCAGTGTCGAGGCAGCATCCGCGGACCTGACCAACGCCTATGTCCGGAGCTGGAACCTCGAGCGTGAAACGTTCACGCAACTCGCACCGGCCGACGTCGCGAAGCCGCAGGCGATAGCCGGCCCGCTCAAGACTGCTGCCGGCCCGAATGCGGGTCTCGAGGCGCGGACCGCGATCTGGGTAACCGGGGTGACACTCATCGTCCTCCTCATCGCCTGCTTCAACGTGGCGAACCTCTTCCTGGGGCGGGCGCTTCGCCGCCGGCGTGAGGTCGCACTCCGGCTGGCACTCGGCGTGCGGCGCTCGCGGCTCGTCGCGCAGACCATGACCGAGAGCCTGGTCGTCGCCGCCATTGGCTGTGCGTCAGGGCTCCTTGTTGCGCAGGTCGGCGGGAAGGTCATGGGTTCGCTCTTCCTGCCGGCTTGGGAACGCTTTTCAATCCTCGGCGACACGCGTACGCTGCTGGTCGCCCTCGCCGCGGCGGTGATTGCGGCGCTGATTACCGGTGTGGTGCCGGCGGTGCTCGCCACGAAGGCGGACCTGGCCAATTCGCTGAAGGCCGGCGTCCGTGAGGGGACCTATCACCGGTCGCGTACGCGAACGGCGCTCCTCATCGCCCAGGGCGCGCTATCGGTATTGCTGCTGGTCGGGGCGGGGCTGTTCGTGCGAAGCCTGAACCGGGTGCGCGACATGCGATTGGGATTCGATACCGAACAACTCCTGATGGTCCGATACGACCTGCGCGGCGCGACCGTCGATGACAGCGGCACCATGGCGTTGCGGCGCCGCATGCTGGAGACGGCGCAAACACTTCCGGGCGTGGAAAAGGCGGCGTTGGTGAGCAGCGTTCCCTTCTGGAGCACGGCGTCGACCAGGCTGTCCGTTCCGGGAATCGACTCGGTGCAGCGCCTGGGTCGCTTCACGTACCAGCAGGGGAGCGCCGACTACTTCGCCACGATGGGAACGCGCATCGTGCGCGGTCGCGCCTTCGGGCCCGATGATCGCGCCGGCGCGGCGAGGGTCGCCGTCGTCAGCGAGGGGATGGCGGCCACGATCTGGCCCGGCCAGGACGCGTTAGGCAGGTGCATGCGCGTCGGGGCGGACACCATGCCCTGCACGACGATCATCGGCATCGCCGAAAATGCAGTGCAGAACAGCCTCACCGACGACACGCAGTTGTTCCGCTACTACCTGCCGCTGGAGCAGTTCCGTCCGTTGTCCGCGGGCTTCGTGATGGTGAGGACCCGGGGGGCTCCGACCCGCGAACAGGAAGCGATCAGGATCGCGCTGCAGCGCCTGATGCCGGGTGAAGGGTACGTGACCACGCTGCCGCTCGGCGATCGTATCGGCGACCAGCAGCGTTCATGGGAAATCGGGGCGAAGATGTTCGTCGCCCTTGGTGGGCTGGCGCTCGTGGTCGCCGCGATCGGACTCTACGCGGTGATCGGCTACAACGTGACGCAGCGCATGCACGAACTCGGCGTCCGCATTGCGCTGGGGGCCAGGTCAACGGACGTCGTCCGGTTGATCGTGAACCAGGGGGTGGGTTTCGCGCTCGCCGGGGTGCTCGTGGGCGGCACGCTTGCGTTCTTTGCCGCGCGGTGGCTCCAGCCTTTGCTGTTCAGGCAGACGGCTCGCGATCCGATCGTGTTTGGAGTGGTGGCCGTCCTCCTGCTGGCCGTCGCGGCGGTGGCCAGCCTGGTCCCGGCCGTCCGCGCCACGCGCGCCGACCCGAACAGCACGTTGCGCGCCGACTGAAACGGGGTCAGACGCCGTTCTGGCTGGAAACGGGGTCAGACGCCGTTCTGACCGCGGGCAACGGTTTGCCTTCTTACAGAGTCTAAGGGGAGACTCTGGAGGAGACTGATGGCTGAATCGTTGCCGGTGGTCAAGGGAACGCTCGACGTGCTGGTGCTGAAGGCCCTGAGCTGGGCACCGATGCACGGGTTCGAGGTCACCACGTGGCTCGAGGACCGCTCCGGCGGTTCGCTCGACGTGGAGGACTCGGCACTCTACCAGGCGTTCTATCGGCTCGAGGAGCGTTCGTACGTCTCTGCCGAGTGGGGCGTGACGGAAAACAACCGGCGCGCGCGCTACTACCGGATCACGTCCGCCGGCAAGGCGCACCTGCGCGCGCAAACCGCCCAGTGGCTTCGCTATGCGGCGACGGTGAGTGACATCCTCTCGACGCCGGCGAGGTCGCGCTGATGCCGTTCGTGCGTCCCGGCATTCGGCGGCTGTTCGACCTGATGTTGCGACGCCCGGACGTGTCATCGCGTGACGTCGGCGCCGAGGTATCGCTGCATCTCGAGTTGCGAGTAGAGCAACTCGTCAGGCGGGGGCTGAACGAAGACGACGCGCGGCGCGAGGCGGAGCGCCGCTTTGGACCAATCAAGCACGCCATACCCGAACTCGAATCGTTTGCGCACCGGAGGGATCGACGGATGACGTCTCGTGACTGGCTGGACAGTGTCGCCCAGGATGTACGCTACGCCCTGCGCGGGCTCAGGCGCGAACCGTCATTCACCGCGTTCGCGATCGTCACACTCGCGTTAGGTATCGGCGCGAATTCCGCCATGTACGGCGTGGTGGACCGGTTGCTGCTGCGGGGGCCCGATCACGTCGTGGATGCCGGGCAACTGGTTCGATTCACGACGACGGTCCGGCGGACCTCGGGTGGCGAGGCTACGTACGCGTCCGCCGGGTACGTGTTGTACGACAACCTCCGGACACTTTCGTCTTTCGACGGCGTCGCCGCGTACACAGACCGTTCGTTCAGTCTGGGGAGGGGCCGCGACGCGCGATCGATCAGCGGCGGCGCGGCGACGGCGGGATTCTTCGGACTGCTCGGCGTCAGGCCGGCGCTGGGGCGGTTCTTCACGCCTGACGAGGACGACACCCGAAGCCCGGCGAACGTCGTCGTGCTTGGCGAGGCGCTGTGGCGCAGCCAGTTCGCGTCTGACCGCGCGATCCTTGGCAGGACCATCACGCTCAACCAGGAGACGTATACCGTCGTCGGCGTCGCGCCTCGCGGGTTCACCGGGGTGGAACTAGCGCGCATCGACGTCTGGATCCCGATGTCGGTCGAAAGTGAAGGCCGGGTGTCCAACTGGCCGAGGTCCTGGAACGGGCAGTGGCTGCGCGTGGTCGGCCGGCTCAAGGCCGGCGTGAGCTACTCGATGGCGGCGGAAGAAGCGACGCGGGTCCATCGCGCGACGTATGACGGACCTCCCACACGGACCATCGCGCAGGCTCGTATCGGAGTGACCCCCATCCGCTACACGGACGAGGGGAAGGAATCGACCGAAGCCTCGGTAGCGCGCTGGCTGATGGGCGTGACCATGGTGGTGCTGCTGATCGCGTGCTCGAACGTTGCCAACCTGCTTCTCGCGCGCGCGATTCGCCGCCGCGGGGAGGTCGGCGTGAGAATGGCGCTCGGAGCAGGGCGCGCCCGCCTCGCGCGCCTGTTCGTCACGGAAAGCCTGCTGGTCGCGGCGTTAGGTGGCGTGGTCTCGATGCTGGTGGCCGTGGTCATCGCGACATACGTACGGCAGTCATTGCTGACGAACATCGAATGGACCGCGTCCCCGGTCAACGGACGCATCATGATGGTAGCGCTCGTGGTAACGCTTCTGGTTGGCCTGATTACGGGCGTGGCGCCGGCCGCTCATGCGGCCCGCGGCTCCCTGCATCAGGTTATTCAGCGCGGTCGGGCGCAGGGCAGGCGGCTCGGAGTCGGTGCGTGGCCGACCATTCTGCAGGCAACGTTGACCGCGTGCCTGCTGATCGGCGCCGGCCTCTTCGTGCGCAGCCTGCATCGCGCACGCACGGCGCCGCTCGGTTTCGAGTCGGAACGCGTATTGGTGTCCGCGGTGTCGTTCACGAACATCGCCGATACGACTCGCGAGGGGCGATCGGAGGCCCGAGCGAGAGAGAACGAGACGTTGCGACGCGCACTCGGTCGCTTGCAGGGGCATTCAGGCGTCGAGCGTGCTGCCATCGCGGTCGGTTCGCCGTTTGGGAACTCCTTCGGTGTGAACCTGTTCATACCGGGTTTCGACAGCGTCCCCAAGCTTCCTGGCGGGGGACCGTACATCGCCGCGGTCAGCGCCGATTACTTCAGCACCGTGGGGACGAAGCTTCTGCGCGGGAGGACCTTCGGCCCCACGGAGGGCGATGGAACCGAGCCCGTCACCATCGTGAATGAGACCATGGCCAGGACATTGTGGCCGCGGCAGGACGCGTTGTCGCGCTGTATCCGGATCGGCGCGGATACGGCGCCGTGTGCACTGGTCGTCGGCATCGTGGAAGATGCGCGCCGGTATGATCTGCGCGAGCCACCGTCGATGCAGTACTACATTCCGCTGGGGCAGGAGCGCCAGTTCAGCGGCTCGGTGCTCATGATCCGTCCGCGGTCCACACCGGCGATGTTTCTGCCGACCGCTGTCCGCCTCATCAACGACACGGATGCGTCGATCGAGCGCACCGCGGCGTGGCCCATCCGTGAGCGGATCGATCCACTGCTGCGCCCCTGGAAACTGGGCGCCACCGTCTTCACGCTCGGGGGCGTTCTGGCGCTCCTCGTCGCCGTGCTGGGCCTCTACAGCGTGATGTCGTACTCGGTGGCGCAGCGCACGCACGAGATGGGGGTTCGCATTGCGTTAGGCGCGCGGACCCTGTCCATCGTCGGCATGATAGTCCGGCAGGGCATGATCACGGCGGCCGCGGGCATCGCGGCCGGCGTCATGATCGCGGTGTTCGCCGGGCAGCAGATCCGGGACCTGCTGTTCGACACAGCACCTAACGATGGCACTGTCATCGGCGCGGCAACGGCTATCCTGCTCGCTTCGGCCATGCTGGCGTCACTGTGGCCGGCGTGGAAAGCCGGGCGGGTGGATCCGATGCGGGCCCTGAAAAGCGATTGATTGACGATTGACGATTGACGATTGGCGATTGGCGATCGGGATGGCGGTGCCAGTATCAGTACTCGGTATTCAGTGCCCAGTGCCAACAACCAATTGGCAATACCAATAACCAATAGGCTGACTCCCTCAGGACTCACAGTATTTCTTCAAGCGCTCAGCCGTCTCCATCACCTCGTCCAGCTGGGCGTCAGGGTGTATGAGACAGAACCGCAATACCGTCCGCCCGCGGACTTGCGTCGACGTCACCATCGCGTAGCCGTCAGCGGTCAGGCCTTCGACGGCCCGCTCGACGAGCGCGTTGCGCTCGGCGATCGACAGCTCCGGACGGCGGGGCGCGAACGTCACCACCGCCAGCTGCGCGGGCGTGACGACTTCCCACGCCGCATCGGCGCGGAGCGCGCGTTCGACCACTTCCGCCAGCTCGATGCCCCGGTCGATGGTGTGGCGAAACGCGGCGAGGCCGAAAATCCGCAGCGACATCCACAGCTTCAGGGCGCGGAACGACCGCGTGAGCTGGATCCCGTGTTCATAGAACACGACCTCACGTTCCGCCATGCGGCCGACGTCGTGCAGGTAGGACGCATTGTCTTCAGGATGGACCGCGAACGCCTGATGCAGGTGGCGCATGTCGCGCACGAGGATGCAACCGATCTCGAACGGCTGGAACAGCCACTTGTGCGGGTCGAGGGCAATCGAGTCGGCGAGGTGCAGTCCGCGCAACGCGGACCGCCCGCGATCGGTGAAGGCCGCCGCGGCGCCGTAGGCCCCGTCGACGTGCAGCCACATGTCGTGCGTCCTGCATAACGCGGAGATCTCCTCGAGCGGATCGACCGCGCCCGTGTTGGTGGTGCCGGCGCTGGCGACCACGCAGAAGGGCCGCTTGCCGGCCCGGCGGTCGTCGACGATGGCGCGCTCGAGCAGCTTGATGTCGAGCCGGAGATGGTCGTCCACGGGAACGGAACGCACCTGCGACGCGGCAAAGCCGAGCACGCGCAGTCCTTTCGCGACCGAGCTGTGCGCCTGGTCGCTCAGGTAGATGATGGCATCCGGGTCGGGACCGCCCAACTTGACCGCACGCGCCGTGGCCAGTCCGGAGAGGTTGGCCATGGACCCACCGCTGACGAACAAGCCGCCTGCACCATCCGGGAAGCCGCACGTCTTTCGCAGCAGCTCGATCGTTTGCAACTCGACCGCGCCCGGGCCTGACGCCGCAAGCCAGTGTCCCGCGAAGACATTGAAGCCTGACGAGAGCGCGTCGGCCATCGCGCCGACGAAGCTTCCGGGGCCGGGCACGAACGCGTAAAAGCGTGGATGATCCACGGTCGTGATCGCACCCATGACATCGCGTTCTACGAGCGTGAGGACGTCCTGCTCGGACGCCGGAGCATCGGAAAACGCTCCCAGGCGCGCGTCCAGATCGACGCGTGGGATCTGGGTCGAGACGCGTCGGTCGCGGAGATGCTCGATGTGGTCAACGATGACGTCGACAACGCGATGGCCGAACGCGCGCATCGCGTCGGGGGACAACTGCAGGGTAGGGTCAGAGGGCATCGGGGAAGACTAATCCTGGGGAATCGGGAATCGTGGGGCGGGAATTGGGAATCGGGAATCGGGAATCGGGAATCGGGAATCGGAATTCATTCCTCGATCACCGAGGCATTCCTGGGCGATCTGGCCTTAGCCAGCAGCCGCTTCTCGCTTCCCGCTTCTCGCTTCTCGCTTCTCGCTTCTCGCTTCCCGCTTCCCGCTTCTCGCTTCTCGCTTCTCGCTTCTCGCTTCTCGCTTCCGTCTGCCTTGTGCGTTTAAAACGGATCG
>CBIHMX010000106.1:0-7548 GCA_966211115.1 uncultured Gemmatimonadaceae bacterium
CCGTGCTGCCGCCGGTAGACGACGAGTAGTACCGCCCTGAATCGGGATTGCTCGTCGAGGTGGAGGAAGTTGCGTTCGCGATTCCGAAGGCGGTCGTGGACGATTTGATATCGCCTCGGCCACGGTCATGCGACGGCGGATCAGTTTCGGAAGGCCCGTGAGGAACCGTGCAAACGCGACGAGCTCTGACGCCGTGTGGTCGCGACGCCGGGTGGGGCCCATGGCGTGAACCTAACGCAAAAGCCGGGCCGGGGAGGAGAGGGGTAGCGGTGCGCGCATCTGCCGGACACCCTATGGGCAACCCCTCATAACAGACCGCGATGCCCGACCTCGAAATGGCCCGGAAGCGCCTCGAATCGTTTCCTGCTGTGCCGTTGGCACAGCTTCCGTCGCCTGTCGACGACTTATCACGTCTTCGCGAGGCGCTGGGACTGGAATGTCGTCTTCTAGCCAAGAGGGATGACCAGATTGCGTTCGGGTTTGGAGGCAACAAGATCAGGAAGCTCACGCTTGTCGCAGCAGAGGCTTCGGGAGCGGATCTGCTGATCACCTGCGGTGGTGTGCAATCCAACCACTGCCGGGCAACCGCCGCGGTCGCCGCGCGATTGGGCGTGCGCTGTCACATCGTCGTCAACGGATCCAGGCCGGAGCGGCCGACCGGTAACGCGCTGCTCGTTTCATTGTATGGGGCGCACCTGACGTACGTCGCAACGCGCGCCGAACGAGCGCCGGCCATGGAGCGCATCGCGGCCGAGCACTCGGCAATCGGAGGAAAGCCGGCGGTGATTCCGTTAGGCGCGTCGACGGCGACGGGCGCGATGGCAATTGCCCGCGGCGTGGGCGAGATGGTGGCACAGGGCGTAACGCCGGACGTGATCGTCCACGCCAGTTCGTCAGGCGGAACGCAAGCGGGGCTCATCGCCGGCTGCGCGCTGTATGCGCCGGACACGCGTGTCATCGGAATCAGCGCCGACGATCCCGCCGGCGAAATCTCCGGTGTCATCAGGCGGCTACTGAGCGACATGGAATCGGCCCTCGACGCCGGGTTTGGCGCGTTAGGCAGCCAATCGGCGATCAGCGTGGATGACGCGTTCGTCGGCGGTGGCTATGGCGTTCCCACACCGGCGTCGACTGAAGCGCAGCAACTGGCGGCGCGACACGAGGCCATGCTGCTCGATCACTGGTATACCGCCAAGGCGATGGCCGCGCTGATCGACCGGGCGCGCCGGGGTGAGTTCACCGGTGCGCGGGCAGTCCTGTTCTGGCACACCGGCGGTCAACCGGGTGCGCTTGCATAACGAGACGAGGAGCTGGACTACTTGCCGGGGCCAGTGCTCGGACGATCCGGCTTCTTCGACGGCGGCCCTGGTCGACTTGGCGTGAACGATGGCGGATCGGAGGCAGGGAACGACTCGTCGACCGATTCGTCCACGCGTTCGTCTTCGTCCGCGATCTTGTGATCGGGGTGCTCGAGTCCCTCGTGCGGCTCGTGGCGTTTCGGCGGGCTCATTGACGATTGACGATTGACGATTGACGATTGACGATTGGTGATTGGGTCAATGGTGTCTGACCCGTTTCGGCGGGGGGCGTTCCGACGCTCGACTCCGCTACCGCCTGACGAGTACGCTTTGATCAGTGGATCAGCGCGTAGTAGATGTAGTTCACGCCGAGCTTGTAGGACTCGTTGGTCATGTCGACGGGGAAGTATCCCTCGTTGGCTGAAAACTCCCAGTATTCGGCCAGGTCGGAGTTGTAGTTCACGAGCACCAGCATGCGCTGAGACGGGTCGTTGTTCTCGAACAGCGCGAAGTACTGCGGCTTCACGTCGACCAGCGGGTGGGGAACGTAGATGTCCTCGACCCGGAAGAATGAATTGAAGATCGGGTGTTCCGGACCGATCTCGATGAGCTGGAGATCGGGCATCGCCCGGCGCAGCTGCTCTTCCATGTTGTACCACTGCGCCTGCTCGAAATCGTCCAGGATGAGAAACCCGCCCTTGAGCAGGTACTGGCGCAGGTTTTCTCCCTCCGAATCAGTCATTCCCCAGGTGCCCGGTTCCGACAGGTAGATGATCGGGTGGCGGAAAATTTCCGGGTCGTCGAGGTCGAACACGTTCGTGCCGATCACGTTGATCGCCGTCGTCGAGACGTAGTCGACGATCTGCGAGATGTGCCTGTCAGCGTCCGGATAGTCATGTGCCCAGGCACTTCCACCGCGCCGCCTGTATCCGGTGCCGCCGTAGCGGATGCGTGAGAACGTGAAGCCGCCGTTGTACGGCACCTGAACTTCTCCGCGCTGCGACGATGCGGTCGCGGGTTCCTTCACCAGGTGCACGGGGACACCAAGGCCAAGCGCGATCCCTGCAACGGCGACCGCGCGCAAAACCGAATTGCGAATCACACCTTCGTCGCCTAGCCGCATCGTGGATTATACCCGATCTTGAACGCCAGCCGATATGAACCCGCACGCGCGCCGAGACCCCCTGGCGCAACCCCAATCTTGGTAACGATACGAGACCTGACCACCCACCAGGACTTCGCCGATTGCATCGCACTGCAGGAAGCGACCTGGGGCGAAGGGTTTTTGGAGCGCGTGCCGGCGGCGATCCTGCGCGTGAGCCAGATGATCGGCGGCGTTTCGGCCGGCGCATTCGATGAGACGGAGAGAATGGTCGGCTTCGTGTTCGGGCTCACCGGAGTGCGAACCGGAGAGCTCGTGCACTGGTCCGACATGCTGGCGGTGCGGCGCGAACTGCGGAGCCAGGGCATTGGCGAACGACTGAAGCAGTACCAGCGCGAGAAGGTCGTCGCCGTTGGCGTGACGGCGATGTTGTGGACCTTCGATCCGCTGCAGGCCGGAAACGCGCACTTCAATATCAATCACCTCGGTGCAATGCCGATCGAATACGTTCCCGACATGTACGGATCGAACACCGGTAGCGCACTACACGGAACCTTGCCGACCGATCGCTTCATCGTTCGCTGGGACCTCGCGTCCTCGGCGGTGCGGGCGATAGCCGGCACCGTGCACGTTGAAATTCCGGCTGACTTCATCGGCGTGCAACGCTCCGACCCCGAACGCGCGCTCGCCTGGCGGCTCGAGGTCCGCGACGCGATGCAGTCGCGGCTTGCCGATGAATACCGGGTCGTTGGCTTTCAACGTGGCGCGTCCGGGAATCCGTTCTACATCCTCGACCGCGATCCTGCACGATGATCCAGGTTTCGGCGATCACCCTGCGCGAGATCCGACTGCCGCTCAAGGAACCCTTCCGCATCTCGTCAGGCGTGGTGTCGGAGCGCCGTATCGCACTGCTCGAACTCCGGGATGTGTCCGGGGCCGTGGCGTGGAGCGAGTGCGTCGCCGGCGAGGAGCCGTACTACTCACCGGAAACCATCGACACGGCCTGGATCGGGATCATGCAGTGGCTTGCGCCGAGAGTAATTGGTCGTGCATTCGAGGCTCCGGGGGACGTGTTCGCGGTACTCGACAAGGACATCCGGGGTCACCTGATGGCCAAGGCCGCGATCGAGATGGGAATCTGGGGACTCGAGGCCACCCGGCTCGGGATGTCGCTTTCGCGACTGCTCGGCGGAACGCGGCGCGAAATCGACGTCGGCATATCGCTCGGGATTCAGTCGTCTCCGGAGGCGCTGGCCAGGCGCGTGCAGGAAGCACTGCAGGCCGGCTACCGGAAGGTGAAGATGAAGATCATGCCTGGCGCGGATGTGTCGTTCGTTCGCGCGGCACGCGATGCCGCTGGCCCCGCCGCTCCGCTGATGGCGGACGCGAACAACGCGTATACGCTGGACGACGCCGGCCACCTGGCGGAACTCGACGAACTCGACCTGATGATGATCGAGCAGCCGCTGGCATGGGATGATCTCGTCAGGCACGCCGAGCTGCAGCGACGACTGAAGACGCCGGTCTGCCTCGATGAATCCATCACGTCGCTCGATCGCGCGCGCGACATGGTATCGCTGGGGAGCGGCCGCATCGTGAACATCAAGCCAGGTCGCGTGGGCGGACTCGCGGCATCGATCGCCATTCACGACTTCTGTGAATCGAGCGGCATTCCGGTCTGGTGCGGTGGAATGCTCGAGAGCGGGATCGGTCGCGCGTACAATGTCGCGCTGGCGTCGCTGTCGAACTTTGTGAAGCCCGGCGATGTATCTCCCAGCTCGCGTTACTGGCATCAGGACATCGTGACGCCGGAATGGACGATGACGGATCACGGCACGATGGTTGTGCCGGAAGGAGCGGGCATAGGTGTGGATGTGGATGTCAGTCGGGTGGAGGATCTGACGGTCAGGCGCGCGGAAATTGGGGAATAGGGAATCGGGAATCGGGAATCGTGAAATCGTGAAATCGTGAAATCGTGAAATCGTGAAATCGTGAAATCGTGAATGACATTCGGGAGCTGTTTGGCGTTGAGGGGGTTGCGCGCCTGATCGGGCTGCGGCGGGAACTGCATCGCTTTCCGGAACTTTCCTGGAAGGAAGAGCAGACCGCTGCGCGGCTCGAGGGGGCGTTGCGGGCCATCGGGCTCGACGACATCACGCGCGTCGCCGGTACCGGCGTCGTGGCGCGGGTACGCGGACGCAATCGTGAGGCTCCCGTGGTGGCCATCCGGGGCGACATCGATGCGCTGCCAATCCACGAGGCGACCGGACTTCCGTTTGCGTCAGAGGTGCCAGGCGTCATGCATGCGTGCGGTCATGATGTGCATGCAACATGGGCCGTTGGCGCGGCGACGTTGCTCACCAGCACACCGGCGCTGGGCGACGTGCTGGTCGTGCTGCAGCCGGCGGAAGAAGTTGGAAGTGGGGCTGCGGCCATCCTGGCCAGTGGTGCGCTCGACGGCGTGTCGGCGATTTTCGGCGGTCACGTCGATCGCCGGTTTTCTGTTGGTCAGGTCGTGGCGCAGGCCGGCCCGCTCGCGGCGTCGGCCGATTCGTTCACCATCGACGTGATCGGGAAGGGCGCACACGGCGCGCGGCCACACGAGGGGATCGATCCGATCGTGGCCGCGTCGGCGGTCGTTTCCGCGCTGCAGACCATCGTTGCGCGAAGGCTCGATCCGGGATCACCGGCCGTGGTGTCGATCGGCTCCATACACGGTGGCACGGCGCCTAACATCATTCCGGAACGCGTGACGTTGACCGGAACGTTACGCGCGATGCGCCCTGAGGTACGCGCGCAGTTGCACGACGAGGTCGGGTCCATTGCCACCGCGGTCGCCGCGGCGCACGGGGCGACAGCGAAAGTGACCATCGATCGCGGGCCGCCGCCGATCGTGAACACAGAGCGCGAGGCCGGCTGGGCTCGTGCCGCGGCGGAACGAGCGCTCGGCGCAGGCAGCGTGGTCCCGTTCGGCGTCACCAACATGGGTGGCGAAGACTTTGCCTGTTATCTCGAACGCATGCCGGGCTGCTTCCTGCGTATCGGCGCACGGGAAGAGGGTGGTGACCCGGCTCCGGCGCACAGTCCCGGATTCATCGCGGCCGAGGATAGCATCTTTGTTGGTGCCGCCGTCCTCGCCGAATGCGCGCGCGAAGCCGCCGACCGGATGGGGACCTGAGCTACTGGCGCGATCGCCTTGCGGTGAAGGAGCCGGATCCCATCGTTCCCATGTCGAGTGATCCCTTCAATGCTTCATTCGACTCGGCGGTGCCGTTGAAGGTCATGCTGAAGGGATCACCGCCGGCGGACGTGGTGAAGCCGAAACTGAACTCCCTTCCCTTCACCGTTCCCTTGATGTCCAGCTCGCCGAACGCCTGCGAGATGTAGAGGCCAGTGAGCGAGTCGCCCTTCTGCGTCAGGCGCACCGTCGGAGATCCCTGACCGCCTTCATACGTGACGGTGAAGGCCCAGGTGCCGGTGAGGTCCACACGGGTCGTATCCTGGGCGGACGCTACCGAAGCGGAACCAAGCAGCATGACCGCCGTGGCAGCGATCTTCAATACTCCGAACATGTGTTCTCCGAGAATGTGCGGCAGACAGAATGCAGGGTCTCAATCGAACATGGAATTCCGTAATTCTACGTAGAACACTACAGGGTCGAACTGCCGAAGGTGTCGCACGATTGCGTGTCGCCACGTTCGAGCCCCTGCCGGAACCACCGAACGCGCTGCTCGGACGTGCCGTGCGTGAAGCTCTCCGGGACGATGACTCCCTGCGACTGGCGCTGCAATCGATCGTCGCCGATTGCCGAGGCGGCGCCTAACGCTTCCTCGACGTCGCCCGTCTCGAGGATCTGTCGTGCGCGCTGGGCATGATGTGCCCAGAGTCCCGCATAACAATCGGCCTGGAGCTCGAGGCGAACGGACATGGCATTGGCCTGAGCTTCGCCCTGCCGGCTGCGCATGCCCTGCACCTGCTCCATGGTTCCGAGCATGTTCTGGATGTGGTGGCCCACCTCGTGGGCAATGACGTAGGCCTGCGCAAAATCGCCCGGCGCGCCGAGCCGCTGGCGCAGGTCGTTGTAGAAGGAAAGGTCGATGTAGACGGTCTGATCGAGCGGGCAGTAGAAGGGTCCCATCGCCGACTGGCCGGTGCCGCAGCCTGACGACGTTGCGTTGCTGAAGATGACCAGCGACGGCTCGCGATACGACTGTCCCGCGGCGCTGAACAGTGCGCCCCAGGTTTCCTCGGTGCTGCCGAGGACGGCCGAGACGAAGTCGCGCATCGGATCGTCGGCCGGCGGACCGCCCTCCATTCCCGGCTCGGCTCCACCGCCGCCAATCAACTGGAGGGGGTTCACGCCAGTGAGCGCGGCGATGACCAGCACGACGATTAGGCCGAGGCCGCCGGTAATTGGGACGCCAGCGCGCATGCCGCGCCGATCCTGGACGTTGGAGCTGCGTTTCAGGTCCTGCCAGCGCATGGCTTGCTCTCCACTGGATGATGGCTTTCGTACCCGGCCGCCCCACGCCCGTGCGTTTTTCGATTTCCTATTCCCGATTTCCTATTCCCGATTTCCTATTCCCGATTCCCTATTTCCTATTCCCGGTTGACCCGGCCAAGCATCTCATCATCACCGATCATTGCACAGAACGCCGTCATCTGATCGCGGCGTACGCCCTTCCACTCCAGGTCCTCCAGCGTCTCCGTCAGCGGCACGTCTTCGCGCAGCGTGGCGAGCGTCCGGTACAGGCCGACGACATCCCGGTGTTGCCTGAGACTCTCGGCCAGCGCCGCGGAACCACGCACCGACACCTTCCACTCCGCCGCATTGTCGGGAATCGACTCCAGGTGCCCGTAGTGCGCCAGCACCATCGACGCCGATCGCGCGCCCCAGCGAGGCACGCCCGGTATGCCATCGGCGTCGTCGCCGACGAGGGCAAGCCAGTCGGGGATCGATGACGGCTGGATGCCGAACTTGTCGACCACGCCGGCTTCGTCGATGGTGATCTTGCGCATGCGGTCGAGGCACACCACGCGCGTTCCCCGCACGCACTGCCGCAGGTCCTTGTCGGGAGAGCAGATCACGCCCTGGTCGACGACCGTATCGGCGTTCGCGGCGCGGGCGAACGCCGCCAGGGCGTCGTC
>CBIHMX010000107.1:0-7544 GCA_966211115.1 uncultured Gemmatimonadaceae bacterium
ATCGAACCTGACGATCAGCAGCCTGCTGGCGCCGCCTCCGGCATCGGCGATCGTCGAACTGCCCCGTACCTACCTCAACTTCTCGTTCCCGTCCAGAACGGGCCAGACGATCATCGTCCCGGCCGGCGGGAACCTGCAGAACGCACTCAATAGCGCGCAGCGGGGCGACGAGATCGTGCTCCCCGCCGGTGCCAAGTTCACGGGTAACTTCACGCTGCCAGCAAAGAGCGGTAGCGGCTGGATCGTGATCCGCAGCGACAAGCACTCACAATTGCCGTCCCAGGGCACGCGCGTGACGCCGGCACAAGCCTCGCTGATGCCCATCATCGAGACGCCTAACGTTTCACCGGCCATCAAGACGGCGGCCAGCGCCAGCGGCTGGTGGCTGGTCGGCCTCAACGTGACCGTCACGGGGTCGCTCACCGCGCAGCAGTACGGCCTGGTGAACCTCGGCGACAACGCGCAGACGACGATGGCGTCGGTGCCCTCGGACCTCGTGCTGGACCGCATGTATGTGCATGGCCAGACGAGCACGAACATGAGCCGATGTGTCTCGTTGAACTCGGCCCGCACCCAGGTCAGCGACAGCTACCTGAGCGAATGCCATGGCCGGGATTTCGACTCGCAGGCGATCTGGGGTGGCAACGGGCCCGGCCCGTTCAAGATCGTGAACAACACCCTCATTGGCGCCGGCGAGAACATCATGTTCGGTGGCTCGGACCCGAAGATCCCCGGCCTGGTTCCCAGCGACATCGAAATCCGGCGCAACTACGTCTACACGCCGCTGTCGTGGAAGGGTGTCTGGCAGCGGAAGAACCTTCTCGAGTTCAAGAACGCGAGCCGAGTGTTGATCGAGGGGAACGTGTTCGAGGGCTCGTGGGCGGACGCACAGACCGGATGGGCGATCATCTTCAAGTCGGCGAACCAGGGCGGCAACTGCCTGTGGTGCCGGACGACCGACGTCACCTTCCGGAAGAATTTGGTCACCAACGCCGGCGCAGGTATCAATGTCGCACCGAAGGGCTCCCAGCCTTCGGACACGACGGCGCGCCGGATCCTGATCTCGGAGAACGTGCTGGAGAATATCGGCGTAGGATCCTACACCGGTGACCGGCGCGGCTTCCAGCTGCTGGCCAACACGTATAACGTCACCATCGAGCGGTCGGTCCTCAACGGCAACCTGACCGCCGCGCTGTTCCTCGAGGGCACGTACGCACCGGTGTTCCGGGACAATGCCTGGACACGGGGACAGTATGGCGTGATCGCGACCGGTGCCGGGTCAGGCATCCCGGCGCTCGACAAGGGCGCACCCGGATGGAGCTGGAACAACATGGCGATGATCGGGTCGACGCAGTCGGGGTACCCGACCGGCACGTCGTGGTTCAGCAACGAGAGCTCGGTACCACTGGCGGCGCAGGTGCGGTCCATCGTGTCGCAGGCGACGGCCGGCGTCATCATCCCCTGATTCAACGCAGGACTCGTAAGGCGCCCCCCGGTCGCGACGCGGCCGGGGGGCGCGGCTTTTCCAGTCGACGCTACCGGATCTCCCCCGGTTTCACCGCCCCCGGTTCGAACAACTCCAGCGACACCATGCGCCGGCCCAGCGGCGTGCGCTTTGCCGCCTGACGAGCGTCGAACCAGGCACGGTAGGCAGCGAGGCTGGCGGCTCCACGATTGCGGTCTGCCGCCGGAAACGCGCCGACCGCGTACCGCTGCCTCGCGAGCACGGGGGCCAACATCGCCTCGAGCGCGAGAGCCCGGTCATCACTGAGCTCCGCTTTCCAGCGGCCGTGGAAACTGGCGGTCTGCCCGGGGAAGGACGTATTCGGCTTGCTCACCGAACCGACACCTGCACGCAGGATTTCCTCGTGGATGAGCGGTTGCTCGATGAACTCCGCAATTCGATCGAGTGTCGGCTGTGGTGACCCGGTCAGGTCTTCGTACCGCACACGCAGAAAGTCCTGTTCATGACCAGCGCCCGCCCGTTCACCCGATTCCACCACCCACGCCCAGAACGCGCCCGCGGCCCGCTCCGGCGCGTTCCGGTCCCATGGCATGGGCCGCACCCATCCCTGCTTCATCATCGATACGGCGACGTCCCGACCGTCGCGCACGACGTGAATGAACAACGCGTCGGGAATCGTCGCCTTGATCTCCGGCACGTGCAGGACGTGAACCGGTGTGGTCTCAGCCCAGCGATCGACGCCTTGCGATCGGCAGATGCCCTCCATGAAGAGCCTGAGGAAATCCCCCGGATTCCGGCACGAGCGCTCGATGTCTGCGCGGAACGCCGCCGGATCGAGTTCCGAGACGCGGAACATGTCGCTGCGTATGAACGCCTCCGTCATCGCCGCCCGGTCGGCCGGCGTGCGAGCATTGCCGAACCGAGGGGCGAGGACGTTGAAGACGTGCGTTTCCGCGCGATAGATCGCGAACCGACCCGCCGACAGGAGCATGTGGTACAGCAGCGTCGTGCCGGATCGTGGCGATCCCACCACAAATACGGGCGCCAGAGACCGATCGCGCGACGGTCTTTGCGAGGCGTTCACTGCGGTCGTGGGGGTGGGCGCGGAGGCCATCACCCGCCAATGCCTTCCATTACCTGACAACGCCCGCCGTGGCAGCGGCAACCGCGGCGCGAACACGCACCGAGGTACTCGCATCGTGTTCGTCGGAAACAAAACCGGTACCGATTGGATATGCGGACCGCCGGTTCCCGACGAAAATCATCTTTTCCCAGACTGCGCCCGGAGCGCCAACGGTGAGAGATGGCGTACCCGTTCCCCGTCCGGAGGTCATCGCGCCATACTGGCCGTGCTGCCAGACGTTATCGCGGAACACGAGCCCCTTTGCCGGACGGCGATTGTCCAGCCAGAGCGCGGCCGAAAGGCTACCCGACAGGACGGTGTGTTCCACGGTGATGTCCTCGGCATTCCCGAGAAACTGAAAGCCGCGTCGGTCGCCACGATACGGCGCCACGCCGATGTTCTCGAAGACGCTTTCCTGGATGAGTATCCGGCGTGCTGTCGTGTCCACGTTGGGGTTGTCACCCTTGCCGGTAATGTTGAATCCCGCGCCGGCATTCCGGATGAGGTTTTTCCGGAAGGTGATGTCGGTGGTACGACACCACCGGCAGTCGCCACCCTGGTTGGCCGACTTCATGATGATCGCCCATCCGGTCTGCGCGTCCGACCACGATCCGTCGAACACGTTGCCTTCGATCAGCATCCGTGAAGCGTTCTTGAGCTCGAACAGGTTTTTCCGCTGCCAGGTACCACGCCACGCCAGTGGCGTATGGATGTAGTTGTTTCGAATCTCGATGTCGCTCGGCACGAGGCCGGGGATTTTCGGGTCGGTGCCGCCGAACATGATGTTCTCGCCCGCGCCGGCGAGATAGTTGTTCACGATCCTGAACGGTCCCGGGCCGTTTCCACCCCAGATGGCCTGCGAATCGAAATCCTTCCCGTGGCACTCCGTGATGTAGCTGTCGCTCACCTGCGTGCGAGCCGAATTGAGTGCGACGCAGCGACTCAGGTTCGTGCTGGCCTGGCCATGGATATACATCCGGTCGAGCACGATGTCCGACGGCACGCTTTCCAGCGTTGACTGCTTCTGGCTGTTCTCCCCGACGAAAATGAGGCCGTACTGCTGGCGTGTAACCGCCGGTGAAGCCGTGACTTCGAGACCCACGAGACGCCAACCGCTCGCCCCGGCCTCGAACCGGATCGCAGGATCGGTATTGGGTGTGATGATTGCCGGCATCAGCATCCCATCCTGCATCGAAACGCGTGTACCCAATTCGGGCAGCCGTTCCGACTTGCTTCCGCGGATGACGACCCAGCCGTCGCGAGCCGACCCGCGAAGCGATGGCAGGGTGAAGTTCCCGGTAAACTGCGCCGATGCCTCGAGCACGATCTCGTCACCGCGTCGCGCTCGATTCAGCGCCGACTGCAGGTTGTCACCCGCCTTCACGTTGATCGTGCGCCCGGCCATTTCCGGAAACGGGAAGTCAAGGATCACACGCGGCAGTTCCACGCGCGTTTTCGTCTGATTGCCTTCGCGCGAGACGGCGAACAGCCGGTCAACTGCAGTTTCGGACCGGCCGACCGAATCAGCGACCAGGGCGACAGCTTTCGAGGCCGGCGACGTGATGTCGCTGTTCACACACGCGGCCGGGGAACACAGAAGAAGAAGCGAAAAAAGCATGTCTACTCCGAGCACTTCCCTCCCAGCGCGACGTGGGGGAGACGTCCTGGTGCGGCCACCGCGTCGGACGATCCGGAAAAACATGCGGCGGCAGTGTACATGAGTCGGTCACCCTTGTCCATGACGAATTGCAAGATCCTCGTAGAGTTTCTCGAGCGACTGCATCACGCTGTCCACGTGATACATCTGTCGCGCACGGGAAGTGCCGCCTGTTCCGAGCCGAAACCTGAGTTCCTCATCACCTAACAACCGGTCGAGCGCCGCCGCCAGTCGTTCATCATCACCGCGTGGAACGAGCAGGCCCGTTTCGCCTTCGACGACCGCATCGGATACGCCGCCAACGTCCGTCGCGACAACGGCTCGACCAGCGGCCATCGCCTCCACGACCCAGTTGGGAAATCCTTCTTCGCGGGAGGTGAGGGTCGCAATGTCGAAGATTCCTCCCAACCCCGGTTCCGGAGCAACTCTTCCCGGCACCAGGATGCGGTCCGCAATGCCAAGATCAGACGCGAGCTTTCGCAGTGGCTCCCGTTCCTGCCCTTCGCCAACCAGCACGAATCGGACCCCCGGCCACCGGCCGGCAAGCCTGCCCGCGGCGCGCAACAGGGTGGCGTGATCCTTTACCGGATACAGGTTCGCGACGATGCCCACGGCAACGTCGCTGTCAGTGAGTCCGACCTGTTGCCGCAACGCGGCACGTCGAGCGGGAGCGAGTGGCGTGAACGCCGCCTCATCGACGAAATTCGGGATCACGACGAGCTGCTCGCGGCTGACACCTTCTTCGCGAACCACCAGCTCCCCGACGGCCGGGCTGTTGGCCAGCACCCGGTGCGCAAAGCGGTAGGCGACGCGGTTGGCGAAACGCACGCGAGCGCGGTGAACGTTGCGCCACCACCGGTGGCTGGCGATGACCGCTCCCCGCCCCGCGGCACGCACCGCCGGCGCCGCGAGGGCGTTCGCGTACGGGTCGTGCGCGTGAACGACGTCGATGCGCTCCCGCCTGACGAGTTCGCGAATCTCCAGCACGCGCCGCATCGCCGAGAAACTGATAAGGCTGCTGACCCGGATCTCCGTCACCGGAATGCCCGCCGCATCGAGCCTGGCCCGCAGCGGACCATCGGCCTGGAGACACAGGAACCTGACGTCGAATCGGGCGCGGTCCAGCCGCTCCGCGGTTCGCACCGCATTCAATTCCGTACCGCCGGTATTCAGGTTGTCGAGCACATGGACCAGGCGGAGCTTGCGCGACACCGCACCGGTTACCAGCAGATGCCGTCGTACGTGCGGCCGTCGCTCCGCCGGGGACCGAAGGCGCGGACGAGATCCACCACGAACTGGCCCGGCTGCAGCTTTCCATCGAGGTGGCGGAACTCCTTCGAGCCATTGCCAATGACCACCGTTTCGGCGTGCATCAGCACGTCCGCCACCGAAGGGCGGAACAACGTCCACACGTGCGGGATCTCCCGCTCGATGAACTCCCGGTTCGCGCCAATCAGCTTGGCCTGCGAGACCTCGCGGTCATAGATCGCGATGTCGATTCCCTTCCCGATCAGCCGCTCCACGAGCGTCACCATCGGTGATTCCCGGAGGTCGTCGGTCCCTTCCTTGAACGCGAGGCCGAGGATGCCCACCCGCTTGTGCCCCGCGGCCATGACCATGTTGAACGCCCGGTCGACCTGGGCGTCGTTGCTCTTGAGCGTGGCGCTGAGGATGGGGGTTTCGACGTCGAGCTGGCGCGCGCGATAGGTAATGGCGCGCAGGTCCTTGGGCAGGCACGATCCGCCGAACGCAAAACCGGGCATGAGATACGCCTTCGAGACATTCAGCTTCGTGTCCTGCACGAAAAGCCTCATCACCTCGTGCGAATCGACGCCCAGTGCCTTGCAGATGTTCCCGATCTCGTTGGCGAAACCGACCTTGAGCCCGTGGTACGAATTGCAGGCGTACTTCAGCATTTCGGCTACGCCCGTGGCGACGACGTGCAGTGGCGCGTCGATGCCATCGTAGAGGGCAGCGACGTCACCGCCCGTGATCTCGTCGTCGGCGCCGATCACCGTGAACGGCGGCGCGTTGAAGTCGCGAATGGACGTCCCTTCGCGCAGGAACTCGGGGTTCATCGACAGCCCGAAGTCGATCCCGGCCTGCTTGCCGCTGGCCTTCTCGAGCGCGGGCTTTGCCAGGCCCGCCGTCGTGCCGGGAAACACCGTGCTGCGGATGACGACCGTGTGGCGCTCGGCCTTGGTCTTCAGCGCCTCGCCGATCTGGCCGCAGACGCGCTCCACGTACTTCAGGTCGAGGTTCCCGTTAGGCTGCGACGGCGTACCAACGCAGACCAGGGAAATCGACGTGGCGCGCACGGCGTCGGCCACGACCGTGGTCGCGGTGAGCCGGCGGGACGCGTGCCCGGCCGTCACCAGCTCGGCGATTCCTTCCTCGACGATGGTCGCCTGGCCGGCGTTGATGAGGTCGACTTTCGACTGGGTGACATCGACCCCGATCACGCGATATCCGCGGTCGGCCAGACACGCTGCCGTCACGCAACCCACGTAGCCGAGACCGAAAACAGAAACTCCTGGCATCGTTGTCATTCGTCAGGTCTGAGAGCGCACTTCGTTCCGGTGCCAGGACCATTCCCGGCCGCCGCGGAACACCAGCATACCTTCCGTCTCGCGATGTCGTACGCGCAGGGCGGGACGGCCATCGATGGACGCTGCTCCAACCACCGGACGACCGTCCGGCGCGCACATCACGGTCGTCAGGCGCGCCTGGCCGGCGCCGCTCGTCGAGCACGTGACATGGCGGGCCTCGACGCGCGTGCCGTACACCGGCGACACCCAGCCATCGGTAAAGCGCCAGCGTGCCGCTTCGATGACGTGCATCGACAACACATCCGAGCGCCCGTCAAACAGCGTCATGGAACCTGCACCACCGTGACAGGCGAGGCCCGGTGCGCACTGCCAGTGCACCGACATCTCGTGCTCACCGTCCCCCTCGATCTCGTCGCGCACGATCCACAGGTCGGGCGCGATAAACGCAATGTACCGCGTGTACTCCACCCGGGGCCGCAACCGGTGAAAGCCGTCGTGCGAGCCGGCAAACAGCACCACCTCGCCGCTGACCTGCCACTGGTCGCAACGCGACTCGGCGCGTGACGACCACTGGAACGAACCCGCCGGCGTGGCGGACGCGCAGCCGTCGACGGTCACCGCGTTATGTAGCGCGGTCTCGCGGAACAGGTCGCGGAGGGCCGCCGACGTCGTGTAGGTGAACGTCCCCGGATCGACGAATACCGACCGGCCGTTCATGGTGAAATCGATCGAGAGCGCGTCGGCGTGGGC
>CBIHMX010000108.1:0-7504 GCA_966211115.1 uncultured Gemmatimonadaceae bacterium
GTGTTGAGTGGAACGGCGACGTCGAACGTACGTCCAACCTCCGGTCCGAAGAACCGGGGATCGGTGACGCCAACGACTGTGAACGAGACGCCATTCAGCTTGATGGGCTGCCCGATGACGGATGGGTTGCCACCGAAACGCCGCTGCCAGAATTCGTGGCTGAGCACCGCAACCGGACCCGCTGCGCCTCCATCGAGACGATCATCATCGGCGTTGAACGTGCGGCCGATTTCGGCGCGGACGCCGAGAGCGTCGAACATCGATCCGCTGGCCCACAATCCGTCGGCTGGATCGACTTCACCCGACTCCGCCAGGTTGAACTGCCAGCCACTGTAGGCAAACGCGTCGTCGAAGAGTCCCGGTCGGCGTTTGATCGCTTCCCAGATGGGATGGGACCAGAATCCAGCGCCTCCGACATCGTCGAAGAGCATGGCGATCCGGCCCGCGTGCCTCACGGGGAGGTCTCGCAAGACGAGGGCGTCGACTATGGAGAACATCGCAGCGTTGGCGCCAATTCCGAGCGCCAGGGACACGATGACGACGATCGAAACGAGCGGGCTGGCCCGGAGGGCGCGGATCGCGTTGCGAAAGCTGGACATACGGCCTGTTGGCTGGGACGGGTTGCCTTGAGACAGCCCCCCACCCCAATTCGGTTGCGCCGCCCCGTTGGAGTTCGGGGTCAGACCCGGGGTCTGACCCCGGGTCTGACCCCGAACTCAATCATGGCCGCGTTCTCCGGCTTCGGGGGGCGGTGTGGCGATGTCGTGATTTTGCGGTGCCGGGAGGTCGCTCTCCGGGGCGGCCGGCGTCAATATTCGGCGCGAATTAATCGGGCGCCCCGGTTGAGCCTAAGTTGTCGAAAAGGCACGGCCTCATTCGACGCCTCAGAGAGAACCTCCTGGTTCACACTTCCAGGGCCATACCAGCAACCCGTAACCAGTCGTTCGATGCTCTCCGACCTCAAGTTCGCCATCCGTTCGCTCTCCCGGACCCCCGGGTTCGCCATCGCCGTCATCCTCACTCTCGGACTCGGCATTGGCGCGAACACCGCGATCTTCAGCGTGGTGCGCGGCGTGTTGCTGAAGCCGCTTCCCCATCGCGATGGTGACCGGCTGGTCTATCTCCGGCAATCCATCAACGGACCTGGCGGCGAGAATATCCTGTTCTCGGTTCCCGAGATCCTCGACTTCCGTAACGCGTCCCGGACGCTCAGCGGCATCGCCGAGTACTCGCAGATGGCGTACACCCTCCAGGGCACGGACGACGCGGTCCGCATCAACGTCGGCCTGGTCACGGGCAATTACTTCAACATCATGGGGCTCGGGCCCATCCTCGGCCGCATCCTGAACGACGGCGATGATGGAACCGGCGTCGCGCCGGTCATGGTCCTTACGCGCGAGTACTGGATGAGCCGCTTTGGCGGTGACAGCTCGATCATCGGGAAGCAGGTTCGCGTCGACGGCCGGAACGTCGAGATCGTTGGCGTCGTGCAAAGCGCGCCCACGTTCCCAAACCGGATGGACGCGATCATGAACATGGTCATCAGCGAGCACCACACGAGCGCGATGATGGTGCATGGCCGCACGCACCGGATGACCGAGATGATCGCGCGCCTGGCGCCCGCTGCGACCGTCGAGCAGGCACGGTCGGAAGTGTCGACCATTCGCCAGCGCGTGCAGTCCGAGTTCACCGACTCCTATGATCCGGCATCGGGATACCGCGTGAGCGTGATCCCGTTCAAGGAAGTCCTCGGCGAGCGCGCCAGGCTGACGCTGTACCTGCTGATGGGCGCCGCGGCGTTCGTGCTCATCATCTCCGCCGCCAACGTCGCCAACCTGAGCCTGATGCGGGCGATCCGCCGTGAGCACGAGCTGATGGTGCGCGCCGCGTTAGGCTCCGGCGTGGCCCGGCTGCGCCGCCTGCTGCTGGCCGAAAACCTGGTGCTCGCGTTCGCGGGCGCGGTGTTCGGCCTCCTGATCGCCAAACTCGGGCTCGGCCTCCTGGTGTCGCTGGCCGCTCGCTACTCGCCCCGCGCGAACGAGATCGCTCTCGACGGCATGGTGTTGTCGTTCACGGTAGCGGTGACGGCGGCCGTGGCGGTGCTGCTGTCCTATGCACCGCGCGTGGCCAAGGAGGGTCAGCTCGGCGCCTGGATCGCCGCGGGCGTCAATCGGATGAGCGGCAGCCTCCGGCGCCAGCGATTGCAGCGCGCACTGGTGGTCGCCCAGGTCGGCGTCTCGGTCGTGCTGCTGACGTGCGCCGGGCTCCTGACCCGCACGATGCTCGAGTTATCCGGCGTCGATGCGGGCCTGAACGCGCCGGAAGTGCTGACGATGGAAGTGCCCCTCTCGGCGGGACCGCGGCAGGACGCGGAGACGAAGGCGCTGTACGAGCGGATGAAGCTGGAGATCGGTGCGATACCCGGCGTCGCGGAAGTGGGTCTCGGCTCCAGCATGCCGCTGCGCACCGCAGGGTTCCAGCTCGAGGTCAAGGCCGAGAACCGGCCACTCGCATCCGGCGAGCCGATGCCGCGCGCCGAGTATCGCACGGCCAGCCCGGAGTACTTCGAGGCGGCAGGTATACCGCTGAAGCGCGGGCGTGACTTCACGACCATGGATCGCGACAGCGCCGCCAAGGTCGTGATCCTCAACGAGACGCTCGCCCGGCGCCTGTTCGGCGACAAGGACCCGATCAACCAGCGCGTGGCCTGGACGGGCGACGTGCTCCGGTTCATCCCGGTCAGCGGCGACTGGCGCACGGTAGTTGGCGTGGTGGGCGACACGAAGGACGGCGGCCTCGATGTACCGACCGGCCCGGTCATGTTCCTGCCGTTCGCGCAGGAAGTGACCTTCACCGGCGGGCTCGTGATCCGGGCCGATCGCGACGCGTTAGGCCTCGTGCCGGCCACGACCCGCATCATTCGCAGCGTGGCCCCGTCCGATCCGATCGAGAACGTCCTGACGGTCTCGCAGATCCGGGACCAGAGCGTGGCGCCACGGCGGCTGAACGCCGCCCTGGTCTCCTCGTTCGGCGCGCTGGCGGTGCTGATCGCCGCCGTCGGCATTGCCGGCGTCCTGGCGTTTTCCGTCAGCGCCCGCACGAACGAAATCGGCATTCGCATGAGCCTGGGCGCCGACAGCGGCAAGGTGCAACGGATGGTGTTGCGCGAGGGCGGCGTGCTGCTGGCAGTCGGGCTCGTGCTGGGCGTGATCGGGTCGCTGCTGGCGACGCGTCTGATCCAGGGGCTCCTGTTCGGGGTGACGCCTAACGATCCGGTGACACTGGCTGGCGTGGCGATGGCGATGATGGCGATCGGCGTCGCCGCCTGCTGGGTGCCCGCGCGCCGGGCGGCGAAAGTGGATCCGGCCGTGGCGATGCGCGGCCGGTAGCGCGCTTCACCCGGCCGTGGCGCGCAGGTATTCCTCGCAGTCCCTGATGCCGTAGACCATCCGGTCCCAGCGCGTGTCCGGCATCGCCAGCGGCGCGCGCTCGGCCAGGATCCACCCGGATACCTCGTCCGCGCGACTCGTCAGGCGCGTGACGTCTTCCATGTCGTGCGTGTTCGCGATCTCGACGCGAACGAGTCCCTGGAAGGGATCGTGTGAGGGTGGCTCGCGAAGCCGGAGGTACCAGCTCAGGACGCGCGGACCCCACGACCGCTCGATGAGGAAGACGCTGGTCCGTTCGCTCTCACGCAGACCGAGGACGGCTGTCAGGCCGTCACCAGGCGCGTAGATCGTGTGATGGCTTTTCACCACCCCGACACACTGGTGGGACACGGATGCCTGCTCGCCGTGCGGCAGCCCACCGTCCACGAACAACGCGTCGGCGGTCGAGCTCACCCACGTCTCGGCCAGCGACTGCTCGAGCCCCTCGCGATCGCGCTTCACGGCATCGACCGCAAAGCGCAGGAGTTCCATGGGGTGCCCCGACACTTCCTCGTCAGGTTCGAGGGTGTCGCAGAGGTCGATGCCCGTCGCGATCAGGTTCCGGTTCGCCACTGTCGGAAGGAGGCGCAAGGGCGCATAGAGCCTGCAACGCGCGACCTGCCCATCGCCCCACGTGAACATCCGGCGGTCGACACGCCACCGAATGACCGCCGCCGTTCGTCCAGCAACGATGGGAATCGTGCCCGCATAGTCGGCGATGTGGCTCTTCTGCGCGCCGTCGAGGAACGCCTTGAAGCCAACCGCGTGTGCGTCTGGAACCCGGACCGGCTCGAGGGCACCGCGCTCGACGACGACGCACTCCCGCATCCGAGGCGGGTCGACGACCAGCCCGCTGAGATCCAGCCCGGCTGGCGGCGCACCGTCGGGCTGCGGATGCGCCAGCGCGTCACGCACCGCGCGTCCAAGCTCGCGCAACGAATTCAAATGGACCGTCTCACGTCCTCACGTCCTCACGTCCTCTCGCCACGCCTCACGTCACCCCGATATCCCACGCCTGCTCGAGATCGGTGCGCGAGTACGCGCGGAACGCCGTCAGCGTTTGCGTGCGTTCGATGCCCTGGACCGCCGGGAATTTTTCCGTCACCACTTCAGCGATGTGCGAATACTCCGGCACCTTCACGATGACGACGAGGTCCCATTCGCCCGAGACGGAATAGACTTCATGCACACCGTCGATGCCCGCCAGTGCGCGGGCCGTTTCCGGAATGCGTTGCGGGTCGGCGCGGACCAGAACGATGGTGGTGATCACTGACTGACCGGAAAGGGTGGAACGTCGAGTAACCAGACTCCTGCCAACCTATCACGGTTGTCGATATCCAGCAGCATGTCCCGCGCGATTCGCACCGTTCGAACCTGCCGACCGGGCCCCAGGCGGAAATGAATGATGCGCTCGGCGTGGTCCGAATCAGCCGCGACCGGCGTGTCGACTTCCACGGCGGCGAACGTTGACGTCCCGCCGTTGCGGCCCACCTTCACGCGCACCGATTCGATGTCGTCAGGCGGTTTGAGATCGGGGAGCTTGCGCACGGTTGGCCACACCGCCACCTCGAGGCCCCGGATGCGCTCATCAGAGACGTCGAGAATGAGCCACGAGCCGTCGGCGCCTTCAACGTCCACGCTCAGGCTGCGCCCGTTCAGCGTGTCATTCACCTGCGCCGTGAGGATGTCGGTGTCCTCGTCCCACCGGTAATCGACAGGCGCTGGTGCACCCGTCCACGGTTCGATGCGCACTGGAATATTCACAACACCTCCCTGATCCGGCGTGACAGCGAAATAATGGATCACAGCCGGAACTTCCGCATCATCCTCCTGCTGCAGGTCCAATCGCTGTATCGCAGCCGCGCTTGCTAGCGTCGCATGCTGGCCCGCAATCGAAGGATTCTTTTCACCCCTTCGACAACGGACTCTTCAGCGGTCGCATACGAAAGTCGGATCCAACCGGGAGTGCGGAACGCCGCACCGGGAACGACCGCCACGCCATGCTCCTCGAGCAATCGCTTGGCGAACACCGAGCCGGCGTCGTCCGAATCGGGACTCGTGTCCTGCACGTCGATAAACAGGTAGAAGGCGCCATCGGGCCTTACCACGTCTGGCCCGCCCGGCGCATGAAGAACGGCAAGTGCCGCGTCGCGACGCCGGCGATACTCGGCAACCATTGCCGCGATCGCCGGTTCCGCTTCGGATCTGTTTCGCAGGCCTTCGAGCGACGCGTACTGCGAGACGGTCGTGGCATTCGAAGTCGTGTGCGACTGGAAAGCCGTGAGCGTTTTGACAAGCGCGGTATTCGCGATCGCCCACCCGATCCTCCACCCCGTCATGGCAAACGCTTTCGCCATGCCATCGATGATCACCATCCGCTCCCGGTTCCGGGCGACCGAAAGGAGTCCCGCCGCCGGTCCGTCATACGCGATGCGCCGGTAGATCTCGTCGCTGATCACCCACCAGTTTCGATCGGCGGCGACACGCGCAATGTCCGACAACTCGTCAGGCGTGTAGACCGACCCCGTCGGATTGCACGGCGAGTTGAGCATGACACCACGCGTATCGTCAGACGCGTGGCGCTCGAGATCGTCGGCGGTCACCTTGAAACCGCGTGCCGGGTCGCCGTGAACCTCGACCGGCGTGGCGCGGGAGAGATCGACCATTTCGTAGTAGCTCGTCCAGGCTGGCGTCGGCACGAGCACTTCGTCCCCTTCACCGAATAGCACGAAACAGGCATTGAAGAGCGCCTGTTTCGATCCCGTCGTGACGACGACATCCGCCGGCAGGACCGGTTCGCACGCATTGTCTTCATTCGTGAGATCGGCAATCGCCTGCCGAAGCGAAAGGATCCCTTCGACCGCCGTGTACTTCGTGGCGCCCTCGTCGAGCGCCTTCTTCGCGGCGGTCTTGACGAAACCGGGCGTATCAAAATCGGGTTCGCCGGCGCCGAGGTCGATAATCGTGCGACCCTCCGCCTTGAGCGCCCGTGCGCGCTGCGAAACCGCAATCGTGGCCGACTCGCGGAGCTGCGCAACGTTGCTGGAGACAGTGGTCGTCAATGCCGGACGGCTCATGGCTGATCGCTCAAACGCTGGTCGGTTGGGTATATTCATCGCCCGCCGCGGGAAGCTGCGGTGTTTGTGGCACTTTGACAACAGACGAGACCCCCCATGGGCGAGCGGGAAACCCCCGAGGCAGCCGCGACTACGCGGAGCCAGAGCGTCGTACATCACACCGAGAGAACCCCTGGCGAAGCCGCTCGTCTGGTGAGCACGCTGCTCGAGCGCGGCGGCGGCGAAGACGGACTCGCGACGCTGGTCATCGTGCCAACGATCGATGATGCGATCGGCCTGGCCGAGTCTCTCGTAAAGCGCGGCCAGCGCGGTCTGGTGCCCATCACTTCACAGGCTCGCGGGCGCCGGCTTCTCTCGACCGGACCAGGTGCTGTCGCGGCCACCGCGTCGGACCTTGCGGCTTTCGTTGCCGAGTCGAGGCTCACCCTCTCCACGCTGCAGGCGCTCGCGATCCTCTGGCCGGAAGAAATCATCGACTCGGAGCAGAACGCTGCGCTCGAAAGGGTCCTTGGCGAAGTCTCGAAGTCAGCCGAACGCCTGGCTGTTGTCTCGCAACGTTCCGATGAGTTGAACAAGTTCATCGAGCGGACCATGTGGCGCGCGCGGAACATCGACCACGTTGCTCCGGCGCCCACGTCAACGGCCGCGGTGCGCGTGCTCGCCGCCGCACCGGTCGATCGATTGCGCGCGCTCCGGACGGTGCTCGATGCCTACGATCCTCCGTCGGCCGTGCTGTTGACGTTCTCCGAAGAAAGTGAAGCCGCGGCGCACGATGCCGCCGCGGTCCTCGGCGCCAATGGCAACCTCGTATCGGTTCGCCGTGGCGTGCCTGACGAGCGCTTCAGCCTCTCCATCATTTTTGACGGCGTACCAGGCGCCGAGGAACTCGATGCCGCCGCGGCCGGCACGAGCGAACTCGTCGCCATCGTCAGTCCCGCGCGGCTGGCAGCGTTCAACAAGGTGGCGACTGGTGCCACTCCGCTCGTCTGGACCGGCGCG
>CBIHMX010000109.1:0-7439 GCA_966211115.1 uncultured Gemmatimonadaceae bacterium
GAGAAACGGGGTCAGACGCCATTAATGGCGACCCGTCGCCCGTAATGGCGTCTGACCCCGTTTCTCCGCTCGATGGGGTGCGAATCGTCGACCTCACGCAGGTCATGGCCGGGCCGTTCTGCACCATGCTGCTGGCCGATCTTGGCGCCGATGTCATCAAGGTGGAGCCACCCGGCGGCGACCTCTCACGATCGATGGGCGGCGAACGCCTGCGATTGAAGGGAACCGACCACGCGCCCTTTCTCGCGCTCAACCGCAACAAGCGCAGCGTCGTTCTCGACCTCAAGCAAAGCCTCGATCGCGACCGTTTGCTCGACCTGGTGCGAACGGCCGACATCTTCGTCGAAAGTTTCCGCCCTGGTGTGACGCAGCGCCTCGGGCTGGGATACGACACACTCGAACGACTGAACCCGAGGCTGGTCTACGCCAGCATTTCCGGATTTGGACAAACCGGACCCTGGGCCGATCGTCCGGGCTTCGATCTCATCGCACAGGGGATGTCGGGCGTGATGAGCGTAACGGGAAAGGCCGGTGATGATCCTGTGAAGTCCGGCATCCCGATCTCCGACCTGTCGGCGGGGCTGTACGCCGCGAATGGCATCCAGGCCGCGCTGCTGGCGCGGGTTCGCAGCGGTCGCGGGCAGCGCGTCGAAACCTCGCTGTTCGAGTCAGCCCTGGGCCTCTCCGTCTGGGAAGCCACCGAATTCTGGGCGACGGGAGAAGCACCCCAGGCGTTAGGTTCGGCCCACCG
Organism: uncultured Gemmatimonadaceae bacterium; assembly: GCA_966211115.1. Lineage (GTDB taxonomy): Bacteria > Gemmatimonadota > Gemmatimonadetes > Gemmatimonadales > Gemmatimonadaceae > JABWBJ01. The sequence goes on from CBIHMX010000109.1 coordinate 752, forward strand.
GCTGAGTGCACCCTACCAGGCGTTTCTCGCCAGGGATGGTTACCTGACGATCGCCGCCCTTACCCCGCAGCAGTGGGAGAAGCTGTGCGGCGTGCTCGACCGAGCTGACCTGCCCGGCGACCCCCGGTTCCATGCAAACAGCGATCGTTTGGCGAATCGTGACGCGCTGGTGGTCGAAATCGAGCAAAGCCTCGGCACCAAACCGGTCAGCGAGTGGGTCAGCCGTCTGTTGGCGGAAGGCGTGCCCTGCGGGCCGATCCTCGACTATCCGGCGGTCTTCGCAAGCGAACATACCGCAGCGAGAGACATGATCCTTACCGCCGACCATCCGGTCGAGGGACCTGTGCCGACGCTGGGCGTGCCCGTCAAGTTGAGTGCGTCTCCCGCCCGGGTACGCCGCCCACCGCCGCTGCTCGGCGAACATACCGGCGCGGTGCTGGCGGCGATTGCGTCGCACTCGTCGCCGTGGGAGTCTTCGTCATGACCGGCACCGTCAGGTACGAAATCCGCGAAGCGATCGCGCGCATCACGTTCGACCGACCCGGCGCGCGCAACGCGATGTCCTGGGCGATGTATGACCAGCTCGCCGAGTGCCTGACGAGCATCGAGGCCGATCCCGCGGTCCGCGTCACGGAACTCCGAGGGAGCGGCGGTCATTTCGTGTCCGGAACGGACATCACGCAGTTCGAGTCGTTCTCGTCAGGCGATGACGGCGTCGCGTACGAAGCCCGGCTCGAGACCATCCTCAGGCAACTCGAATCCCTTCGCATCCCGACGGTGGCGGTGGTTCAGGGATATGCCGCCGGCGCCGGCCTGCTGTTCGCTGCGGCGTGCGACATCCGGATCTGCACGCCGGACGCCATGTTTTCCGCTCCGATTGCGCGGACGGTGGGGAACACCCTGTCGCTCGCCAGTGTTGCCAGGCTCGTTGCACACCTCGGGGCGTCGCGAACGAAATGGTTGCTGATGACTGCCGGCGCGCTGGATGCCGCAGAGGCGCACGCCACAGGCTTCGTCAGCGCAGTCGTCGAACCGCGGCAACTGGAACAGAAAGCGGGTGACCTGCTCTCGAAGCTCACCGAACTGGCGCCGCTGACGATTCGGGCAACCCGGCAACTGGTCAACCGCGTCACCGGCAGCACCGGAGATCGCGAGGCCAACGACATCGTGCGTGAGGTGTACGGCAGCCGGGACTTTCGCGAAGGGGTCACCGCCTTTCGCGAAAAGCGGCCACCGGAATGGGAAGGCCGGTGACCGCGGGAGATTCGGCCGATCTCGAACAGCCGCTGCGCAAAGCGTTCGGCAGCGACGTCCGGTTCGACGCGATGACCCGCCGTCTCTACGCCACCGACGCCAGCATCTACTCGATTGATCCGATCGGCGTGGTCTATCCGCGATCGGCCGACGACGTGGTCGCCATCGTCGACATCGCGCGACGATTCCATGTCCCCGTGCTACCGCGCGGCGGTGGCACGAGCCTCGCCGGCCAGACCGTCGGTCACGCAGTCGTGCTCGACTTCTCGAAGCACATGCACCGGCTCATGGCGCTCGATCCCGAGGCGCGGACGGCGCGCGTGCAGCCGGGTCTCGTACAAGACGAACTGAACCAGGCGGCGGCGAAGCATGGCTTGATGTTCGCGCCCGACACCTCGACCGCCAATCGCGCCACGCTCGGCGGCATGATGGGGAACAACTCCTGCGGATCACGGTCGGCGCGCTATGGCATGACCATCGACCACGTCGATTCGCTCGACGTAGTGCTCTCCGATGCATCCCGGGCAACGTTAGGCGCGATGACGCCGGACGCGATGGCACAGCGCGGCCGTGGAGAGACGCTGGAGGCGAAAATCTACCGCGATGTGTCGAACCTGGTGGATCGCCGTGCTGACACCATTCGCACCGGGTTTCCCCCGTACTGGCGCCGCAGCGGCGGCTATCGCCTCGAGCGGCTCCTGCCGGAGAACGGTGGCGTGAACCTGGCGAAGGCGGTGATCGGATCCGAAGGCACGCTCGCCATAACGACGGAAGCCACCGTCCGGCTCGTTCCCGTTCCGAAGGCCGTTGCGGCGCTGGCCGGACATTTCGACAGTGTGGGCGCGGCACTGGCGTCGGTCGAAGACGCCATCGATGCCAATGCCGCAGCCATCGAGTTGGTGGATCGCGCGATACTCAACCTGGCCCGTGTGTCGCCGCTGCACATGCACCTCGTCGAAGTGCTGAACGGCGATCCCGGCGCGCTGCTGTGGGTGGAGTTCTACGGCGACACGCCAGCCGAAGCGCTCGCCGCCGCGCAGGCGCTCGAACACCGCTGGCAACGGAACACGCACGCATACGCCATCGTGCGAGCCACCACGTCCGCCGAACTCCGACGCTTCCGGGAGATGCGAAAGGCAGGTCTCGGCCTGCTCAGCGCCGCCGGCGAGGGGAAAGAGCGATCGATCGCGTTTGTGGAGGACACCGCCGTCGATCCACGAAGGCTTGCTGCCTACACGGCCGACTTCGCGCGCATCCTCGATCGGCATGGGTTGAGGGCGGGCTTCTACGGCCATGCATCCGCGGGGTGCCTGCACATCCGGCCATTCATGGACCTCGGCAAGCCCGGCCAGGTAGAGATCTTGCGCGCGGTCGCAGAAGAAGTCGCGTCGCTCGTCAGCGAATACGGCGGCATGAACAGCAGTGAACACGGCGACGGCCTCGCGCGCGCCGAGTTCAGCCGGCGTTTGTTCGGCGACGACTTGTACGAGGCGATGCGCGAGCTGAAGCGGGCCTTTGATCCGGAGAACCGGTTCAACCCGGGCAAGAAGGTCGATTCGCCCGCGATGACCGAATCGCTGCGCGAGCCCTCGCTGCCGCGCGCGCTGCCGGTGCGGACCGACTTCACGTTCGCGTACGACGACGGGATGCGTGGCGCGGCGAATCGCTGCGTCCGGGTCGGTGCCTGCCGCAAGTCGGCGCTTTCCGGCGGTACCATGTGCCCGTCGTACATGGCCACGAGGGACGAACGACACTCGACGCGCGGCCGCGCCAACGCGCTGGTGGCGGCGCTGTCGTCGTCCGACCCGCACGCCGCGTTAGGCAGCGACGAACTGGCCGAGGTCCTCGACCTCTGCCTCGAGTGCAAGGCCTGCAAGGCCGAGTGCCCGATGTCGGTGGACATGGCCACGCTCAAGTCGGAGACCTTGTCACACCGGTATGCCCTGCGGGGGATGCCGCTGTCGGCGCGTCTCTTCGGTCATGCGCGCCGTGTGAATCGGGCCGGGTCGCTGATGGCACCGGTCGCAAACGCGGTCGGCCGCAACGGCTTCATGCGCCGGTTGGCCGAACGCTTTGCCGGCATCGATCGTCGCCGGCCGCTGCCCGTGTTCGCCAGGCAGTCGCTGGGCGCCTGGTTCAGGTCTCGCGCGCCACTGTCGGCCGGCAGGCGCGGGGAGATCGCGTTCCTTGCCGATTCGTTCAGCAGCTACACCGAACCGGAAATCGGGCGCGCCTCGATCGAGTTGCTGGAGCGCGCCGGCTGGCGCGTACGACTCGTTGACAACGTCTGCTGCGGGCGGTCGCTCATTTCCAAGGGCCTGCTCCAGGAAGCGAAGCGCGCTCACGAAACGTTGCTCACCAGCCTCGCGCCGCTCGCCGAATCGGGGATGCCCATCGTCGGTGTCGAACCGTCGTGCATCTTCACGCTGAAGGATGAACTGGTGAACCTGGCGCGGGGAGACGCGAGGGCCGCCGCGGTGGCTCGTCAGGCGCGTCTCGCCGACGACCTCATCGCCGATGCCATCGATGAGGGATCGCTGGCGTTTTCGACGAGCGGATCGCAGACCGTGCTCTTCCACGGTCATTGTCACCAGAAGGCCGCCAGCGCGCTGGGGTCCACCGTTCGGCTGCTGCAGAAGATTCCGGGCGCGCAGGTGAACGTGCTCGACGCCGGGTGTTGCGGCATGGCCGGGTCATTCGGTTTCGAGAAGGAGCACTACGACCTGTCGATGCAGATCGGCGAGATGCGCCTGTTTCCGGCTGTCCGCGACGCGGCGCCTGGCGCGTTCATCGCGGCTACCGGCGTGTCCTGCCGCCAGCAGATCCTGCATGGCACGGGGAGGAGGGCGGAACATCCGGTAGTCCTGTTGCATCGCCTGATCGCGGGCTAACGTCGTCCGCCATTCGTCGTCCGACTTCTGCCCTCCGGGTATGGATCCTCGCATCACCGATAGCGCGATCGTTGCACTGGCCGGGTTGATCGGGGTCGTTGCCCTGCTCTTCCTCACGATCACGCGCTTCAAATGGCACGTCTTCATTGCCGTGCTCGCGCCCATCCTGCTGTTCGCGCTCGTGCCGGGGATCGATCGCAAGGTGTTCATCACCGCGTTCGAACAAGGGTTCGGGCGCACGGTGCAGAGTATCGCGGTGGTGATCGTGTTAGGCTCGCTGCTGGCGGAGGCGCTGAAGCATACCGGCGCGATCGAACGCATCACGCTGACCATGATCCGCTGGGTGGGCGAGAAGCGGATGCCGCTGGCGCTCACGTTCACGGGGTACCTCGTCGGCATCCCGATCTTCTCGGACGTGGGCTACGTCATCCTCAACCCGCTCGTCCACTCGGCGGCGATCCGCACCGGCTTGAACATGAGCGTGATGGCCACGGGACTGGTCGGCGCGATGATGCTGACGCACGCGCTCGTCCCGCCGACGCCGGGGCCGCTGGCGGCGGTGGCACTCGTACAGGCGGACATGGGGAAGGTCATCCTGTTCGGCTGCATCATCTGTTTTGGGGCCTCGCTGGCCGGATGGATGTACGCGCGGCTCGTCGGGCCGCGCATCGAGTCGCCGCCCTCGCCGGAGTTTGTCGGCCAGTCGTTCGCCGAGCGTGGGCTGGAGCATGCGTTGCCCACGCCGGCGCGCGCCTTCATTCCGCTGCTGCTGCCGCTCGTGCTGATCGCCGGGCAGAGCATCCTGGCACTCGTGCTCCCGGCCGGTCACATCGCGAATGTCGCGATGCAGTACCTTGGCTGGCCAGTGGTCGCCTTGGCGTTAGGCGTGATCGTGGCGTTCCGGAATGCGACGGCGGAACAGGGCGCCGATCGCACGAGTACCTGGGTCGAGAACGCGCTCCGCACGTCGGCGATGATGATCATGGTGACGGGACTCGGCGGCTCGCTCAGCCAGATCCTGCGGCAGACGCCGGCGGTGGAGGTGATTGCCGATGGCATGGCGGCGACCGGACTGCCGCCGCTCTTCCTGCCCTTCGTGATCGGCATCATCGGGAACATGATCACGGGGTCGGCAACAGTCGGGGTGATTACGGCCGCGTCGATCACGGCGCCGATGATGCCGACCCTCGGCCTCAGTCCCGAGGCGACGATGCTCGCCGGCTCCTGCGGTTCGATCATCATCAAGTACGTGAACTCGAGCTACTTCTGGGTCTGCACGTCGCTGACGAGGATGCCGCTCCGGTCGGCACTGATTTCGTTCGGTGGTGTGACGTTCGTGAACGGCGTGTCAGCGTTCGTGATTACGTTTGTGTTGTGGTCCGCCGGGGTATTGTAGCGAGAGCTGAAGTGGCTGCACAGGACTTCACGACCCTCAGGACCTCACGACCTCACGACCTCACCACCTCACGACCTCACGATCCAGCGACCTCACGATGAACCACCTCGCTCCGTTCGCCGCCCAGGGTCGCTTCATCTTCAGTCAGGGCAAGCGCTGGATGGCCAATCTCACCGATGACCATCGTGCGCTGCAGCCCATGGCAGGAATGAAGACCGCCGGTTGGCTGGTCGGTCATCTTGCCGTCACCGGTGATTTCGGCCGGAGGATCTGCGGGTTGACGCCGATTTGCTCGAAAGAATGGCGCGCGCTGTTCAACCCGGGGACCTTTCCATCGCTCGAAGCGTCCGTGTATCCGCCGATGCCCGTGTTGCTCGAAGCGTGCGTGTCGGTTTACAGGGACTTTTTTGCGAATGCGCCGGACGCAGCATCAGATGTACTGGCAATGGCGAACCCGTACACACCCGCGATCACAGCCTTCCCCACATCGGGCGATTTTGCGGCTTACCTCATGACCGGTCACCTCGGTCATCACCTGGGCCAGTTGAGCAGTTGGCAGGCGGCAGCGGGATTGTTGACGCCGGGAGCACCCATTGCTGACTGAGCCTTCGCCGCGAATCAACACCGTCCTCTTCGATCTCGATGGCACGCTGGTCGACTCGATCGAACTGATCGTCGCCGCGGCGCTGAACGCGTTTGCGTGTCGTCCGGGTCCCTCGCCAACGGAAGCGCAGATCAGGAACACCATCGGCCGTCCATTGCCAACGACGTTCGGGCCGTGGCTGGTGGACGACGACGACCTGCCGTTCCTGATCGCGAAGTACCGGGAGTATCAACTCGAGCACCACGACCGCCTGACGAACGCCTACGACGGCATCGTGGGCGCCGTCGGTGAGCTTCACGTGGCAGGCTGCCGGATGGGGATCGTGACGAGCAAGGTGGGCTTCATGGCCCAGCGGGCGCTGGAGCATTGCGGCCTTGCCGGATACATGGAGTGCCTCGTCGGCTCCGATTCCACGGAAAAGCACAAGCCTGACCCGGAGCCGGTTCTGCTGGCCCTCGACCGACTCGGCAGCAGCGCCGGCGAGTCGATGTTTGTGGGCGATTCGCCCTACGACATGCAAGCCGCGCGCGCGGCCGGCGTCCA